>JAISDP010000323.1 GCA_031264715.1 Bacteroidales bacterium | reverse complement strand
CAAAGAATCTGAAAGAAGGACAGGATTTTCTTGAAGAAAACAAGAAAAAACAGGGCGTGGTAACTCTTCCCAGCGGCGTACAATACGAGATCGTTAAAGAGGGAACAGGAGCTAAACCCACCGAGGGAGACCAGGTTAATGTGGTATATCATGGCACACTGGTCGATGGAACCATGTTCGACAGTTCCAGGGAACGCGGCGACACGGCAACGTTCAATGTCAATGGTGTAGTTCCCGGTTTCAAAGAAGCTTTAACCCTGATGAATGAAGGTTCCTCCTGGAAAGTATATATTCCTTCGGAATTAGGATACGGCGAAAGAGGCGCCGGCGGACAGATCAAACCCAACAGCGTCATCATTTTCGAAATCGATTTGATCAAGGTTAATAAACAGGAACCTGCCGAAGAAAGATAATCATCCACCAATCCACATCCATAAAAAGCATGTCCGAAAGACATGCTTTTTTATTTTGCCACTCTTTATCTTTTCACATATCCGCAGTTACCTCATCGCCGGTATTACCTTTATTGGCGTAATAATCGGATCTTTCCGTAAGGATCATGATGGTGAAACGGACGCCGCCTTTTTTCCTGTTGGCTACGAATACCGTACCGTTATGCGCTTCCACAAAGCCTTTCACGATGGACAATCCCAGGCCGATCCCTCCTGATTTTTCGCCCTGCGGCCGCCAGAATTTGTTAAACACATGGGTAAGCGTCTCAGGGTCGATACCGGGGCCTCTATCCGCCACCTGTATGATCAAAAAACCATTCTCGTAACAGGTACTCAGGCAGATAGGTGTTTCATGCGGAGCATATACGGTAGCGTTGTATACAAGGTTATTGATTGCCTGTTCCATCAGGCCATAGTCGATACGAACCAATGGCATCGACTCGGGAACTATGATTTCGAAGTTGAAATGTCGGAGTTCTTCTTCCAGATTTTCGGCCACGCGGTTGAACAGGTCGTGAATGTCGCACCAATCGGGATGTGCCGAAATACGGCCCGATTCGAGCCGCGACATGTTCAGCAGATTTTCCACCAGCCGGTTAAGACGTTTGGTTGCTTCCAGTATTTCCACATACAACTCATCGCGGACATGTTCCGAGTGCTTGGCGGTGAGCAATACATCAGAGGCTGCCATGATGGTGGAAATCGGTATCCTCAATTCGTGCGAAATAGAATTGAAAATCGTTTTGTACAATTTTTCCGATTCGTTCAGCAGGTTGGTCTGGCGAGCACTCATCTCCAGATATTGATGTTCGAACGATTGGGCAATCTGTGCCAGGAAGGCGTCCCATGATATGTAATCCTTGGCGCCGAACGGTTTTTCAGGTTTTGTAACCAGTACGCCAATCTTGCGTCCTTTCCCGATCAACGGGTAGTAAGCGTACTTGCCCGACGACATGATACCGGTAAATCGACCGGTCGGTTTGTTTTGATTGAATGACCATATCACTGCTTCCAGTTCTTGTTCCGTCAGTGTTACTCCTTTAGGGAGGTATTTAAAGTTGGTTAGTTGATGATCCTCATCAAGGAAAATAAAAAATACCTGGACATCGAAATATTTCAGGAGGTTTTCGGTGCTGGTATCTACCATATCCTTGATGCTTGTTGCTTCTGAAAGCCTCTTGGTGAGCAGGAACAGGGCGTTCGATTGTTTCTCGCGCCTGAAAGTTTCGCGGTCCTGTGTCCTAATACGCAGGGTAAGAAATCCATTGATCAGTGCGATAAAACCGAACATCAACAACATCGAAATATCCGAGGGGAAATTGAATGGAAATGCAAACAATGGCGGTATGGCAAGGACAAAGCAGGCTAAAACAATAATCACCATTACCACCAACATCGAACTCGACCGCACCAAAGCAGACATCATGAACAGAAGCAGGATCACTATAAACGGAGGGGCATCATTATCGACCTTGTTGTTGAGTGCGGTACACAACAAACCCGTAATCATTGCAGCTATGACAGTAAGCGTCTTGGTGCCGATGCCGGGTACCGGCCTGTCTATGTGAAATAACCGTTTTTTTTCGTTGAAATCATCTGTTTCTCCACAAGTAACCGAGACGTTGATATGGCCGCTGTATCGCAGCAACCGTTTGAGAAAACTGTGTTCGTGATGACCAACGATCTGTCCGCGGCGTGTTTTTCCAAGAATAATGTACGAAATCCTTTCCCTTCGGGAGACTTCAATAAGCGCCTCCACCGGGTCATTGCTCACGTAAGTAATCAAAGTACCGCCTAACTGTCGGGCAAGTTTAATGTTGTTTTCCAACAGGCTCTTTTCGCTTTCGGTCAGGGTTCGGTCTGTTTCTACATACAAGGCGATCCAGTCTGTATCGATAGCCACCGACAGGGCTTTCGACCGCCGTATAACCTGAGGGGTGATCGTATCAGGCCCGATAAGCACAAGCACGCGACTCCTGATTTTCGAGGGCCAGTTAGCATGTTGCTTTTGCCAGTTTTCCCTGTCGAGGGTCATCTGGAAAAACCTTTTCCGGATGGCTTCGATTTTTTCTTTCTGGTATATGGTTTCGAGTTCCTGTTCGAGAAGTCCTGTACTGGATATTTTCCCTTCGCGCTGGCGTTTCACTAATTTTTCCGGATCAATATCTATCAGTTCCACATCGTCGGCCTGGCCAAAGAATTCGTCGGGAACCGTTGGCATCATATGTCCTGTGATTTCATAAAAAAAATCGGTATAGCTCTCTAACTGTACCACATTCAAGGTCACATATACATCAATCCCGTTATGAAGCAGTTCTCGGATGTCATGGTATCGTTTCAGGTGGCGACTCCCCGGAGCATTGGTGTGGGCCGGATCGGTAATCAGCACTATATCCGGATGCCTTTTTAATACGGCCTCTGTATCCATTTCCTTGTATGAAACACCAACATAATTTATATTTTTTGGAGGAACTACTTCGAGTTTTTCCATCAATGCCATTGTCTCGGGGCATGTTTGCCAGGTAACGGCGCTTATCACCACCTGTTTGCCATTGGCAGCTTCGGCTTGAGCCGCTTGCAACATGGCTGAGGTTTTCCCCACGCCCGGCATGATGCCAAAGAATATTTTCAGTTTCCCTTCTTTTACGGTTTGCTCCCAATCGTGGTCAATATTGACATGTGTTGTTGCCATACAGTGAATTATTAAACTTCAACAAATATTATAGAATAGTGACAATTGATAAGGCTTTTACTGATTTCCCGGCCTGTTTAACAAATGTGAAATATCGGGAAATTTTTTCATATACCAATCATTACCTTTCAAAAAATCATACGTTTGAAACAAAATGATCTGTAATACGTATAAAAGGGCAACGTAATTAAGGATCACCATGAAATCTATTTGTCTTTTTGCAAAAGCCGGTTTGTTGATGGCGTGTATCGGTTGGATGCTGGTATCGTGCGAAAAATCTAAGGAGATAACTGTTTCTTCGGAAAATCTCCTCATCGAAGCATTTCCGGAGGAACAGCCGACAATCGACATATCGACCACTGTCAGTTGGACTGCTACGGTAGAGCAGGGCGTAGACTGGCTGGAAGTCAACCCCACATACGGTAAGGGTAATGCAACGATCACGCTCACGGTTGGCAATAATTCCGCCTTTTCGAGACGAGCTGCGTGGATCGCCATTTCGGGCGACGGGGTGCAGACAGATACGGTTAAAGTGGTGCAGGAGGCCGGGGTGGATGTTGCCGAAAAAATTGAGGATGAAACTTTCAGGACGTTTTGCCTCGACAATTATGATCAATCGCCCAGGGACGGCAAACTCAGCCTGACGGAAGTGCAGGGTGTAACCATCTTGAATCTTTCGAAAAAGAATCTTCGGTCGCTTGCTGGTATCGAGTATTTTACCAAGCTGAAGCAGCTGAAATGCAACGATAATAAGCTCGAATACCTGGATCTTGGCAAGAATAAGGAACTTACCGTACTGGAATGTTTCTATAACGAGCTTACGACGCTCAATGTAAGTGAAAATACAAAATTGACGGATCTGAATTGCATGGGTAATCTGCTCACCAGCCTTGACGTGACTCAAAACACAGCATTGACATGGATATTTTGCTCCATCAACCGGATTACAAGCATTGATGTGAGCAACAATACGGCATTGACTGTCTTTGAGTGCGACCAGAATGAACTCGCCAGCCTCGATGTGAGCAGGAATATTAAACTGGGCAGGCTTTCGTGCGGAGCAAACAGGTTGAGCAGTCTCGATGTACGGAATAACACGATGATCCTCCAGTTGTGGTGTGGAGAAAATCCGTTTACCGACATCAATCTGAGTCAAAATAAAGACCTGCAGATGTTGTATTGCAACAACAGCAAACTTACCAGCCTCAACTTGAGCAACAATACCGCATTACTGAAATTGGTGTGCAGCGGCAGCAAACAGTTAACTTCTCTCAACCTGACTGCAAATATCCACTTGACCGAACTTTCCTGTGCGGGCAGCGCGTTATCGGGCAGCATCGACCTGAGCCGGAACACAAAACTGACCAGATTCGACCTTGATTATAACAAACTCGAAATCATTTATGTCTGGCCGCAATTTGAAGAGGATGAGATCAACTATAAAAAGGACGCAGCGACACGTTATGTCATCAAATAATCTTACTTCTTCGGGTAACCTATGGGGTTATTCATCAGCAGGAGGTGCTTGTCCGTCAGTTTCAGCGCGGTTTTCAACGCCGCCTGATTCATGGAGGCGCGGGGTACGGTGGCAAGCCCCAAGCCGGCGCAGGCAACATTGATGTTTTGGCATACAATCCCGACATCAACTGCCGCCATGAGCTTGGATCCCTCGGACATGTTGCCGTACTTGGTCATGTCGGCTACCAAAACAATACTGAGCGGGGCGGTCTTTGCAAAATCCTGACCCGAACCGGCTACAGCTCCGCGATAATCGCCGGCTGATATGGGATTCAGGGCATGTGCCCTGGCGTCGTACAGGTATGCGCCTTCAGGGAGGATCACATACACCTCTACATCCTGAAAGTCGCGGCACGAAGGCGCTGTACGTTTTCCGTCGGCGCGGTTAACGCCGTTGGCTGCCCAAAGCAGATCGGACAGATCTTGCGGCTGAAGGCTTTTTGTTGCATATTCGCGGGCGGATTGACGGTCGCTCAATGCTTTCATGACGGCCGAACCACGGGTTTTATCCGGAACATTCAATTGAATGACTTTCAAGTCCTGTGCATGAATACCGAGTGCACAGAATAAAATTACTGAACTAAACATTGTCCGTATCATAGAAAATATATTTGATAAATTTGGGTACGAAGATAAAAGGCAGACTTGTCACCAAGTCCACCTTTCAAGAAAAGAAATAATAAAAGAGAGGAGTATTTACTTACACTTTAAGGCTGTTACAATCTGGTACTTAGCTGCCTCCAAATAAGGCCCGCTTCCTACTTTTTTGAAACATTCGCAAGCTTTGCCGTTATCCTTTTTCCCGGCATAAGCAGTGCCTAATTCATAATAAATGCCATCGACGGAGTTTGAACCAAGTTCTATAGCCTTTTCGCCGTTGGTGATTGCATTTTCCCAGTCCTTTTTGTTGTTATAGCACGATGTCGCACGGTAATACGCATCGGCGTATGCAGGATCCACTTCAATGGCTTTGTTGAATGAAGCAATGGCTTCATCCCATTTTTTTACCTTCATGGCGGTAATGCCATTATTGAAGAAAAACTTATTTAACTGTGACGTTGCGCTCTTTTCTGTCGCGGCATCACCGGTTGCATTAGCTTTTTCAATAGCAAGCTTATAATTTTCGATCATCTTATCGTCTTCTTTCAACGATTGATAGCTGGCGCCTTTGATGAAATATGCTCTGGCCATGTTCGGATCTAAGGTGGTTACCTGATCTAATGACGCGATGGCTTCGAGAAATTTCTTTGCCTGAAAATCGACAGACCCCATGCCCAGATATACCATGGGAATGGCTTTATCAACCTTGGCCTTTACTTCTGCACTGTTATATTTTTCAGCGGCTGCCTTGGCTTCTTCAAGCGCTTTTAATACAGCGGGATAATCCTTGTTGTCCACTTGATCGGCTTTCTGCAAATACAGGTTGGGTAAAGCGCCTTCGGCCACGATACGGTGCTCATCTGCTTCAGCTCCTGCTTTTTTTGCTATATCAACGCATTTTTCAAGTTCGGTGATGGCTCCGCCATAGTCGCCGGCTGCCATTAGCTCGGCGCCTTTATTACGTGCATCGGTAACTTCCTGGAGCGTTTGGGCTGAACCAGCAACGGTAAGCCCCAATAATGCCACCGTAATACTCAACAATTTAATAGATTTCATGGTTTTAACTTTCTTTTTTAATAATCATTCGACGCGGGCAAAAATACAAAAACTTTTATGTGTTTTCCAAATATTTTTGACAAATGTTATGAAAATATACATGAACTATTTTAAATTATTGTTGATAGACAGGCATTTCGACAATTCGTATACGGAAGTAAACTGTAAGCGCTGCCCGCGGCGGTGCAAAGTCCACAGAGCAGGTGATCCGCCGGAAACTACGACATCCGCACGCTGCTCATCTTCACATCTCTGCACGGCAAACCCCAGCCGTTCCAGCGCTTTCCCCGTCCAGTAAAAATATCGGCCGTCCCCGGAAAGGGTTATTGGCCGCATATCCTCGCGCTTGATGCTGAAGCGACCTTTGTGATCGTCGAAATGAAGTTTGGTACCCTCGAACACCCGGGCAAACTGACGGTTGAGAATCAGGTCTTCGGGCGCTCCTTCGTATAAGGTATCACCGATCATCAGCCAGAGCTTGTCGGCTTCCTGCATGGCAATGTCCAGATCGTGGGTCGAGAACAGGATGGTCTTCCGCTTTGTCCGCGTTAACCGGTGCAGCAGGTAGATCACTTCGTACTTGTTGGGCATATCGAGGAAAGCCGTCGGTTCGTCGAGCAGGATCAGGCGGGTATCCTGCGCCAGGGTACGGGCAATCATGGCTCTTTGCCGTTCGCCATCGCTGATTTCGCAGATGTTTTTGTCCGCAAGCGGCGCGACGCCTACCAACCGCATGGCCTCTTCCACCAGCGCGATGTCTTCTGCCGTAAGTTTCCCGATCCAGTTGGTGTGCGGGAAACGCCCGAAAGAAACCAGCTGCCTTACCGTAAGGTGCGATACGCCAACCGGCTCGGTGGACACGATGCTTAACAAGCCTGCCAGCTCACCCCGTGAATATTGCCCGAGCGTCTTTCCCGCAACAATCACTTCGCCGGATATAGCGGGCTGCAGGCGGGCAATGGTTCGTATCAGGGTGCTTTTGCCCACACCGTTGCGGCCAATCAGCGCAACCAGTTCACAGTCGGTTGCCGAAAGGTTCAGATGGTTAAGGATCGTACGGCGCCGGTAACCAACCGACAGATTTGATAATGATAAAAAACACATAAGCAACAGGTCACGGTAGAGGGAGCCGGGAGGAGTTCCTTCGTTGCCTCATCGCCTCGAAGGTGAGTATTGCCGTGGATACGGACACATTGAGCGAATCGACAGAACCCCGCATCGGTATCTTGATGCGCCGGTCGGCATTACGGAGCCAAAAATCCGTCAGGCCGTCGGCTTCGGCGCCCATCACAATAGCCGCCGGTCGGGTGAAATCGGTTTCGTCGTAACATTCCGAAGCGGTAAGTTCGGCCGCATGGATACGGATTCCGGACTGTTTCAGCCATTGCAGGGCTTCTTCGGACGTGCAGGCTGCTATCTGCTGCGCAAACACACAGCCGATGCTCGAACGGATGGTATTGGGATTGTAGATGTCGGTTTTAGGATCGCATACGATCACAGCATCCACGCGCGCGGCATCGGCAGTGCGCAGGATGGCCCCCAGGTTGCCGGGTTTTTCTACCGCTTCGAGCACGATCACGAAGGGATGAGCCGACAACCGTATCGCATCCGGCGATAAACGCTTTGGCCCGGATAATGCGATGATTCCGTCGGATGCATCGCGGTAGGCTATTTTTTTGAAAACCCCGGCGCTGACTTTTTCAACCGGAATCCCCCATTTTTTGAGCAGTACCGAGCCGTCTATGCTCAATAACTCGTCGCACACAAACAGGCTGCGGATGTCATAACCGCCGGCCACAGCCTGTGTCAGTTCGCGTACGCCTTCAATCACAAAAAGGTTTTGCTTGCGCCGTTCGCGGGCATTGTCCAGCTTTACGATATCCTTGATCCGCTGGTTTTGCAGGCTGGTGATCATTGCTCGGGCAGGCGGTTTTGCGTTTGCGCAGCCTGCAGGAGACATTTCTTCAAGCAGTCCGCAAATACATCCGCCTGTTCCGGTTTCAGGGTCAGCGGCGGCAGGATGCGCAACACGCGCTTATCGGATGAAGCGCCGGTAAAGATTTTGTACTCGCGTATCAGTCTGTTGCGCAGGGCGGCGATGGGTTCGGCAAATTCCATGCCGATCATCAGCCCGCGGCCGCGTACTTCCCTGATTTGCGGGATGTCTTTCAACTGTTCGATGAGATAATTGCCTGTTGTCAATGCATTTTCGACGAGCGCTTCCTGCTGCATCACTTCGAGTACGGCAATGGATGCAGCACAGGCGAGGTATCCGCCGCCGAATGTTGTTCCCAGCATACCGTGCCTGGCCTCGTATTTGGGGTGGATGAGTACGCCCGCTACCGGGAATCCGTTGCCCATGCCCTTGGCGGTGGTGATGATGTCGGGGCGGATGCCTGCATACTGGAAGGCGAAAAACTTGCCGGTACGTCCGTAACCGGATTGCACCTCGTCGAGGATCAATTCCGTGCCGTACCGGTCGCACAGCGAACGCAACGCCTGCAGAAATGCGACGTCAGGGCAATTGATCCCGGCCAGACCCTGTATTCCTTCGATAATCACAGCGCAGGTGTCGCCTTTGGCTAAGGCTGTTTCTACGGCGTTTATATCATTCAGGGGCACGTATGTCACGTGGTCGCGGCTATTGACCGGCGCGCTGATGTTCGGATTGTCGGTTACGGCCAAAGTTCCGTGCGTACGGCCATGAAACGCCCTGCCAAAGCTTAGCACCTTTTTGCGCCCGTTACGGAATGACGCCAGTTTAATGGCATTTTCGTTAGCCTCGGCGCCCGAATTGCAAAGAAACAGGCTATAGTCGCCACAATCAGAAGCGCGGCCAAGCATATCGGCTAATTGCCGCTGCTGCGGAATCACTACCGAATTGGAATAGAACGCTATCTGCTGCAACTGTTCCGTAATGCGGCGTATATATACGGGATGGCTGTGTCCGATGGAGATCACAGCATGTCCTCCGTAAAGATCCAGGTATTGATTACCATCCCTGTCATACATGTAACACCCTTCGCCTTTTACAGGCTCGATGTCGATGACGGGATAAACGTCAAATAAGTTCATGATTGTTTCAAGTTTAAAAATTAAAGATTAAAGATT
>JAISDP010000310.1 GCA_031264715.1 Bacteroidales bacterium | reverse complement strand
CTGTAATAACAGCGGACATTATAATCGGTTTTCATGTAACCGAACGGCAAATTTTTCCAATCAATATTTTCCATTTGTCTTGGTGATTAATTCATGCAAAAGTAAGAAGAATTTTGTATTTTCAGAATTCCTGACCTAATAAAGGGTGCAATTCAAATTGTAACATTGAGGATAAATTGTACCCCTCGGAACTGATGATAACCATACCATACCTGACCTGCCTCCCCGATACGGGCGCATCAGACATCCCGATACGGGCGTATCAGACATCCTGATACGAGCGTATCAGACACCCTGATACGGGCGTATCAGATACCCTGATAATACCGTATGGGTTTTACAATTCTCCAACCGTTAAATAAACAGTTGTTTGGTTGACCAGTTGATAGGCGATTTCACCGAATGTAACCGGGCCGTTCATTTTTTCAATATAGGTTCCGCACAATTCGGGACGCTGGAAATTGAGGATGCAGCTCATGGAATAGATAATGTCGCCGCCGGACAGCAACAGGCCGGGCGCTTGCCGGCTGGTCTCTGAGAAATGAAACTCCACCCCCTTGAAAATGGGCGCATAGGTATACACTTTGTTTCCTTCGGTTTTGAGGTAGCTGACACACACCGGCGCGCCTGCATAGTTGGAAATCAGGGGGTACTCTGTTTTGATCCTGTTTTTGCGGATATATTCCGCAAAGTTTTGCCTGACGCCGTCAATCACGGCATTTTCCTGCACCCATCCATCGTCGTCGAACATAATGGAGGGGCTGCCGGGTTGTGCCTTGAACGAACTGAACATGTTGATTTCGGCATACTTATTGGCCGGGAGCGACACATGCATGGCTACGGCCTTGTTGTCGAGCAATACGGGATTTAATCCCGACACGCTGTACGACTTGCCGGTCAGCGTTTCCTTGAGCAACCAGCCTGCAATCCAGCCGCACACCGGCGTGCATGCAAATTTGGGATAATTCGGCGCATTAAGCGCATATTCGAATAATACCTTGCTCGAGTTGGGCGCAATCAGCATGGTGAAACCATTGACAGGCGCGTCAACATAAATATTCCTGATGTTGGTTTCGTCGTACTCCCGGATGGTCGCCCCGGTAATAAAGCCGGACAGCTGGCTGACAAATATATGTTCCTGCGAGGTGATCATTTCGCGGTTGCTGGTCATGAAATACGGCGTGGTACCGGCAATCCAGTTTCCCGGTGGCAATTTGGTCAACAGTATTTCGTCCCCGGCCAAAAGAAGGAATTTTCCTTCGCTTATGAGCCGCGAAACTTCTTCGAGAGAATACAAGCCTTGTATCATATGTTATAACTGATTAATGACAGGATTTGTTGCAGGTCCTTTTGTGCATTCGGGATGTTGATGCTTCTACGAAGCAGATCGCGAAGCTCTTCGCAGCATTGCCTCAAAATGGCGTCACTGTTCTGATGCATGGTGATTTTGAGGTTCAGCCGGGTAAGGATGATTTTCATGGCCAGAAAATTCCACACAAAATCGTTGGGATGCCTGATCACATAAATCCACGTTTCTTCGGGTATCTTGCCCAAGTTTTCCAGGTGTGCGTTCATGGGTTGGTCATCGGGCTGTAAACAATGGGCGATACGGGTAACTGAAAATACGACAGGATCGGAGATCAATTCCGGCAACAACCATTTGCTCCTTTTGCAAATCATCACCGCTGCCTCTTCTACAGAAAAATAGTCGCTGTATCATGATTTTATGCGGTTAATGAAAGAATCTGCTTCAAATCGGCCCGCGAATTAGGAATGTTGGTGCTTTTTCGCAACAGGTTCCGCAGTTCGTCGCAACACTCCGGCAGGATGGTTTGATCACTGTCGTGCATCGCTATTTTCAGGTTCAGCCTCGTCAGGATGATCTTCATGGCAAGGAAATTCCATGAAAAATCGTTGGAATGACGGATCACGCGTATCAATACATCATCCGGAATCCTATCAATGGTTTCTGCTATCTGCGTCATATTGTTTCCGTGTTTAAGGGTGTATCATCTACGGTGACATACACAGTGGTCTGTCCTACCTGCTGATAGGCGATTTCACCGTATACTACCGGTCCGTTCATCTTTTTCAGGTATTGCGTGCAAATATCCGGCTGGATAAAGTTTCCGATGCAGGTCACCGAAAACACAATCCGGTCGCTCACCAGCGACGGTTCAACGATCTCTTCGTCAATCATGGCAATGCGGTAATCCACCGATTTGAATACCGGCGCGGACATCTGTACTTCGCTTTCGCCAATACCGCAGCAAACCACGTTGATCATCGCACCCGAATAGTTGGCTACAAACGGCATCTGCATATTATAGCCAATCTCGCGCAGGTACTCGGCAAAATTGCGCTTCTCACCATTAATGATGGCGTCTTTTAGCGTCATGCTACTGTAATCGAACTGGATACTGTCGCCTTTACCCTGTTTGTAAGGGTTGAAGATGTGTATCTCGGCGTATTTGCTTTCGGGAAGCGATACATGCATGGCCACGGCCTTTTCCGAAGAGATGCCTGTCCCGGCGCCCGAAGCGGAATACGACTTTTCGGTCATGATGACTTCCAGGGGTTGGCCGGCAAGCCATCCGCAAACAGGATAAGCGGCAAAATTCCGGTAATCGGTGGCATTCGTTGCATATTCCACCGCCACCGGCGATGCAAAAGGCATGATCAACACCGTGAAACCATTCTGCGGCCCATCGTTGAAGATGTTCCGGATATTGGTCTCGTCATATTCCATGATTTCCGTTTTGGAAACGAAGCCGGGCAACTGGCTGACGAAAATCTTATCGTACGATGTCGCCCTGTTTTCGGGGTACAGGATGAAAAAAGGCGTGCTTCCCCCAATCCAGTTTCCAGCGGGCAACCGGGAGAGAAGCTTGGCGTCGCCTGCCAGTAATAAACTCTTTCCGGCGCGTATCAGATCCGATACTTCAGCGGGAGTAAATAAACCTTGGGTCATTGTATTTTGAAAAATCTATTTGAAACATAATTCGAAGGAGCAAAAATACGAAATTTTGAAATATAATCACAAAAGATTAAAAATTATTACATTATAGGGTGGATTTGCTGGCGCCCGGTTATTCTCCGTGTTTTGCCTTGTCAGGCTGGCTAATTTGAATTGCATTCAACCGGAACGGAATATTTGCTACTTCCGTAAAAATTACGACCTTTGTCGTCTCAAAAGAGACATTGACCAAAACCTCACAACATGATCTATTTTTTCCGTAATCAACTCGAAGAGATTATTGCCGTA
>JAISDP010000285.1 GCA_031264715.1 Bacteroidales bacterium | reverse complement strand
ATAACCGGAGGTCATTGACCTCCGGGAAAGGATATGTACGAATAGCTGCCTGTAAGGCAGGACTGAAAACATATTTCGACAGCGTCCTGTCCTCCGGACAGCGGAAAGTAGTATTCCGGAGGTCGTTGACCTGCAGTTACGAAAATTGAATCCTTTCAGGATTTTGAATTACCCACACAAAACGTTATAGAACCAAAAAGTGGATATGCGGCACGAAAAAATGGATGTGCGGCACAAAAAAAGTGGATGTGCGGCACGAAAAAGTGGATGTGCGGCACGAAAAAATGGATATGCGGCACGAAGAAATGGATGTGCGGCACGAAAAAGTGGATATGTACCATGAAAAATTGGATATGTACCATGGGAAAATGGATATGTACCATGAAAAAATGGATATGTACCATGGGAAAATGGATATGTACCATGAAAAAATGGATATGTACCATGAAAAAATGGATATGCACCATGGAAAAAAAGCATGTGCCATTACCGGACAGGACGAGCAGTCTGATGACGACACGGGTGGAAGAATATAGCGGCCAGCATCGGGAAAAATTCGAAATCATCGAATGATTAATTATCAATTAGTTGCCAATATTTTTCAATGGGCTTTGAAAAACATCGTCATTTTTATGCCAAAAAGTGAGTATAAAAAGCGAAGTGACCTGTTTTATATATGATGATGCAACCAAAGGGAGTAGATATAATGACAAAGCATCAGGTTTTATGAAACAAGTAAGTAAGAAGATATGACAAGAAGAGAAGTGACCATGAACATCATCCTAAACAGATTCATCGTTGGAATACTGTTTGGTATGCTGTGCTGTGTCACTTTGTTCGTTACTTCCCGTCATTTTGTAAATCAGGAGATAACCCCTAAATGGTTTGGCCTGATTACAGGCGTCGGTATAGCAGGTATCCTGTCGGGGGTATTTTACCGTAACCTGTATGTTTCTCCGAAATCAGTATGGATACCGATGTTTTTATGCGGTTTCCTGATTGTTTTCAGGGATTTCCCCGCTTTCGGCTTCGATTACCAGCTGACGATGCAGACGGTTTGCCTGTTGCTGCTGTTTTTCCTGTTGCAGCATATGACTGCGATTTTTCCCGTCGAATATTTCCTGGGGATCACAGTGATCTTAATGGCGATCCTTGCCTGTTACGGCCTGTGGAACTACTCCGGCCCATTCCTGTCCGCCCGGCAGGTCCGGTTAACGGGAAGCTTTGACAATCCGGCAGGCTTCACCGCCGCCCTGGCCTGCGGATTGCCCTGTACCTTCTATTTTTTCCGTAATACTTCCCGTACCGTCAAATATGTGGCCGTACTCATTGCCGTCCTGCTGTTTTCCGTGATGGCGCTTTCCCGGGCGCGGGCGGCAATCATTGCCGGATTTGTGGTGATTCTGTGTTATTTGCTGTGCAGCAAATATTCGGGAATCAAAATGAAGAATTGGGTGAAAATATCGCTTGTCTGTATCATCGCCGCAGGCACGACCGGACTGTATTTCCTGAAAAAGGATTCTGCCGACGGGCGGATTCCGATATGGCAAAGCACATGGAGCATGATCCGGGACAAACCTGTTACCGGCCATGGATACGGAACATTCAACGCAAAGTACATGCTGTACCAGGCGGAATATTTTGAGACGCATCCCGGGAGTAAATACGCAGACCTGGCCGACAATGTACTGCACCCGTTCAACGAGTACTTTCTGGTATGGGCGGAGCATGGCATGATCGGGGTAGGTGGCATAGCATTGCTGGGCTTTTTGCTTCTTCGCCGTTACTTTCGCGACCCGTCACGTATCCGGTTTATAGCCCTGTTGGGTTTGTTATCGCCGGCCGTGCTGTCCTGTTTTTCGTATCCCTTCAAATATCCGTTCACCTGGTTGATCGCGTTGCTTCATGTAACCCTGATATGTTCGCCTGGAAAAGCATCCTCCCGCAGGACAGTCAATGCGACACGGACAGGGCTGGTTTTGACGGCAACTGCGCTTTTGCTTGCAGCCGTTCCGTTGATGAAAGCGGAAATCGGGTGGAACCGCATCGCGCATCTGTCATTAGCCGGAAAAACGAGGGAAGTATTGCCCGAATACGATCAATTGTACAGGTATCTCGGAAAAAACGGCCTGTTCCTGTACAACTACGCCGCCGAACTGCACGAGGTAAAGGAATATGCAAAAAGCCTGTCGGTATTTGAGCGATGTGTTCGATACTGTAATGACATGGATGTCCAGATGCTGCTTGCCGACAACTATAAGGAATTGCATCAATATGGCGAAGCGGAGAAGCATCTGAAACTTGCCGCGTTTATGTGTCCGGCTCGGTTCATGCCGCTCTACGAACTGGCAAAACTCTACGAAACAGCCGGACGCCATGCCGACGCGCTTACCGTAGCCCGACAAATCATTGACAAGAAAATAAAAATACCTTCCGCTACCGTCACTGCCATCAAAAATGAAATGCGGCAGTTACTGGAAAAGGAAGGAACCTGCGATTCCGCAACACAGGGCGGGACGAGTGACGAATCAAAAAGCCATGAGCCACGGCAGGGCGAAACGCCGGAGGTAACCCCTCACGGCAGCGCCCTGCCTCCGTAAGGACGGAACGTGATGATGCCGCGCCATCCCGTAGCGCGACTTTAGCAACAGTGCCGTTGACGCACCACTATCAAAACCGACAGAGCGAGTTCGTACGCCTGCCGGACGGGAGCAGCGAACGGCGGAGCCTTGACGTCGAAAACAAAGGCAAAGAAATAATAGTATTATTATAATTTTAAACCAATATGAAAACGAAGAATAGTTATAAAACAATAAGTATGGCAAGCATGGTAGTGATTGCATTGCTTATAGGTGTGATGGTGGGATGCCAGAAAGAAGAAGATACTTACATATGTAATTTTGAAAATCCATATGATTATGTCGGCAATTACCACAATGAAGGGCTTTTATATGTTTTGGATAAACTAAAAGCGGACAATTCTATTCGACTAAAATCTAGCGAAATAGACATTGAACAAGCGACCTGTGATCTCACGCGTGAATTTTGTGCACAAAATCCCTTAAAAGGGGCTCATTTTTCCAATGAGAGTCTTAGTGCCTCTTTTCAAACAGTACAAAACATTCGATTGAAATCAACTGATAGTCAACATTCAGATATTCGACATATTTATCATACAAAGTTTGAAAAGATATTGGATAATCCTGATGGTTGCAATTCTTTATTTGATGTTTTAAACCGAATAAGAATAATAGAGGAAGAAATTTTTCAATCAAATATGGATGTTACCGATAAAGAAGCATTGCTCGTAACTTATGCTATTGGTAGAAATAGCTTGGAGTTTTGGCTTTCGCTGAATAAAGAAGCATGCAATGTTCCACGATTGAAATCAGGCAGTGAAGATTCTTTTTTAACCTGGTGGACTAGCAATGTAATGCCGGCAGTAAGATCAGTTGTAACAGCGGATTTTGCCGGAGCAGCAGCCGGATTTTTAGAAGGAGCTATAACTGGTGCAACAGGAGGAACCGTTCTCATGCCCGGAGTCGGAAGTGTCACAGGCGCCATTGTAGGAGGAGTAGGAGTAGCAGCTGCGGGTGCCATTTACGGGTCTGTAATAGGTGGTGCATTGTATTACTTTCAATTTTAATATGCTCCCAATATGTACCTGCTCTTTCTGCTCAATTTCGTACTCATGGCCATCATGTCCATTGTTTTTGTTAATTATCAAACGAATGGCGTGCCCTGGTATTTTTATCCGATAATGCTTGTCGGCTGTTTCTTTTCCAGTTGGCTGTCTACTCATTTTTATATGAGAAAGATGCGGGCAATACAACAGACTCTTTTGGAGGAGCATGTCGACCTGGGTAGCAGAATTTTATCCAAAGGGGCTGTGAATCGACTAAGAGGAATCTATGCGACAGGCGGTATCGGTTATCTGTTAGATGATAAACTGGTGTTTATCCCGCACCGGGTTAATTTATCAAAGAACAATCTTACAATTTTGTATTCGGATATCGCTCAAATATCAGGGTACAGGATTCTCGGATTCATGAATACAGGATTGAAAATCATGTTAAAATCCGGGGAAACAGAAAAATTTGTGATTGATAAAACAGATGTCTTTTACCAGCATATTATCAATATCCAATAACGCAACATTGGGGCATGTCAATGAGATATTCCAATCTTTTGGCATGTCCTTTTTTAAATCTTTACCTGATGAAGCTTCGAGTTTATATTTTACCCTGTATTGTCTTTTTGGCAGCATGTAGTCGGGAAATGTTACGGAACAAGCACAGCATTGTCATTTACGTGGCAGCTTTACTGTTCATTGTTCTGATTTCTACAGTATCCTGCCAAAAGGATGATGATCCCGGATTGCTTCCGGCCAACCGCACCGTCATTGTCTATATGGCTGCTGACAACGACCTGTCGGGCGATGCGCTTGTCGATTTGGAAGAAATGCAGCGCGGCTATACGGAAACAGGGGCAAAACTGGTTGTTTTTGTAGATGTGGCCGGCGAAGCGCCGTACCTACTGCAGATGACCGGAGCAGGCGGACAAAAAGTAAAAAGTTATCCGGAGTTCAACTCTGCGGATGCCTTGCAGATGCAACATGTGCTGAACGAGATCATCGAACTGTATCCCGCCGAACATTACGGTCTGGCGCTTTGGTCTCACGGCACTTCATGGCTGCCGGCGGGGCGGCGGCTAAGCTCGTTCGTGGAAGACGGCGGCCGGCAAATGAACATACCCGATTTGGCGGAGGCGCTGCCCCTGCACTTCGACTTTATCCTGTTCGACGCCTGCCTGATGGGAGCGGTGGAAGTGGCTTACGAACTGAAGGACAAAACGGACTTCCTGATCGCTTCTTCCACGGAAACCATCTACGAAGGCTTTCCCTACGACCGGATCATTTCCGAACTGCTCGCGCCCGAAGTCAACCCGACAGAAGTTGCCCGGCGCTATTTCGAGTACTACAACCGCCTGGAAGGCGCTTACCGTTCCGCCACCGTCTCGGTAACGGACACGCGCGGCATGGAGGCGCTGGCGGCGGCGACAGCCCGCCTCATCGAAGGACAGCCGTTTGACATGACGGCTTTCGACCGGGCATCGGTACAGCGGTTGGATGTGTACGGCGAACAGTATATGTTCGACTTTTGGGACTTTATCGCCAAAGCCTTTCCGCAGGCCGACGCGGAAGCATTGCGGGAACAGCTCGCTGCAACGGCGCTTTACAAAGCCTGCACGCCGCAGTTCATCGAGGAATACGATATCCGTACCTTTTGCGGGTTGAGTTGCTATATCCCGCATCCCCAAAGGAACGACCTGAACAGCTATTATCAACAGCTCGGCTGGTGCAAAAACGCCGGATTTCTTCAATTATTCCAACCATGAAAAATATCAAAACCATCATCATTTTATTGAACTTCTGCGCTGTTTCCTGCACCCGTTTCTCTCCCGAAATAGAGGCAGTGTTGCAACAGGCGGGTAATAACCGTAAGGAACTGGAAGAGGTTTTGTCCCGGTATAGCCGTCATCCGGAGGACAGTCTGAAGCTGCGTGCGGCGGAGTTCCTCATCGAAAACATGCCGGGAAAGTATTCCGAATACTACGATGCGCCGTGGAACGACGTATCAACCGTGCATTTGCGCTGGACAAGCTCGTCGGACAAGTTGCGGGTGCTGGATACATATCACCTGGGCGAACCGGTGAGGAAAGACGATGTAACGCATATCACGGCCGAATACCTGATCAACAATATCGAACTGGCCTTTAAAGTATGGCATGAACAACCGTGGGGAAAGGATATTCCGTTCGATGTTTTCTGTGAGGAAATACTGCCCTACCGCGTGGATACCGAGCCGCTCGAAAACTGGCGGGAAAAGGTGCTTGCAAGTTTTGCCGACATTTACCGGTCATTCATCAAAGATACCGCCATCACTACCGTTGAGGCCTGCGGCAGGGTGAACGATCTCTTACCGCGTTTCAGGCTGGATAAGGATTTCCCGAACATGAGCTATTCACAGTTGATGTCGTCCACACGGGGCACTTGCGACGCAATGGCTGCACTGGCTGTTTTTGTCATGCGCGGACTGGGTATTCCCGTCACCATGGATTTTACGAATAAGTGGGTTGGACTGCCGCTCGGACATTCGTGGAACAGCGTAAGAGACAACAGGAGCGGTGTTCATATATCTTTTATGGGCGCCCAGTCAAATCCCGGACAGCCGCACCAGGGAACAACTTTAACGAAAGCCAAGGCGTACCGTCATGTATATGCAAGGCAACAGAATGTAGCATTGGATAAAGAAGACATTCCGCCATTATTGCACAATATCAATCACATCACTGATGTAACTTCCGAAACCGAACATTGTATCGATATATGGTTTCCTTTACCGAAGGATCATTTAAACCGAAAAGGACATATTTTTCTGGCCACTCCCGACAAAATGGAATGGCAACCGGTTGCCTGGGGTGTAGTCACCGCCTATAGCCTCGAGTTTCATTCGGTAAAGAGCGGGCTATATCTGCCGGTTTATTATCACAACGGCATTCAAACACCGGCAGGCTCTCCTTTCAAATTTCAATATAATTCCTGTCGTTTCTATCAGCCTTCTTTAGTACGCACGAGGTCATTTACAGGCATTGCCCCCGGAGGTAATGACTGGTTACACCGAATTAGAGGAGGCATATTTGAAGTCGCTAACCGTAGCGACTTTTCGGATGCCCGGAGAATACATACCATAGAAATATCCGGCCCGGGGTATCATACCGTATCGGTTAAGACTTCGTCTGCGTATCGTTATATCCGGTATGTTTCTCCTGCCGGCGAGCATGGTCATATTTCCACGCTGGAGTTTTATGATGAAAACAACGAAAAGCTTCAGGGGACTGCCATAGGAACACCTGCAACCAATACCGCAAATACCTGTGATAAAGTATTTGATGATGATATAGACAGTTTTTTTGAAACGATATCGGATCATTCATGGGTAGGATTGGATTTGGGGGAGCCCCGCCGAATTGCCAAAATCCGTTATTTGCCGCGTACAGATGGGAATGGTATTTATGAAGGACATGTTTATGAGTTGTTTTACTGGGACGGGAACGAATGGCATTCCTTGGGAAGACAGACAGCAACGAGCCATAGCCTTCAATACGAAGTCCCCGTTGATGCGTTGTTCTTTCTTAAAAACATAACAAAAAACAGAATGTACAAAATGCCTTTCACGATAGAAAGCGGAGCACAACAATGGTTTCATAGCAGTTAAACTGTTTTATATGATGATGCAACCGAAGGTTCCAAAAAGTAAATGAACATCAAGCGACAAGCGACAAATATTAGCTCTCTTATCAGTATCTTTGCTCACGATAATCCTGTATTTTTCATCAGTTAAGTTTTCTCAAATACTTGGGTGGATGTGTTCGTCCAGGTATGATTCATCTGATTTGTTATGATACATCTCCTGTTCAGCGATATTTTCATTCTTCCGGCGGCGTTCCGGAAAGCTGGGATTTCGGACGTCCCGGTGATCGAAAGAATATTCATAGCCGGCTTCCTTTGGGTTTTGTTTGCCCCATTCGCATTTTCTCAAAACGAAGAACATGCTGACGGTGATTTCCTAAAGAGAGTGGAGTATAATTTGATTGCAAGAGGAGGTAAGGCCAATAATATTACATTTATTGACCATTACAACCTTCTCGGTAAAGGGGATATGGAGAAACTGTTTTTCGGAGACTTCAACGCCCCGGTTGAGTTTGTTTTCGATCCTTCTGCCGAATACGATCCCTGTATACCCTCCGGTTTTCGCATGGTGAAAGATTCGGTAAGCAAATCCTTCATTCTTGAAGTCAAATACATTTCGAATTATGGCGAAGCATCGAAAGAAGCGGATAAGGAAGCAAGAGATCCGCGCCACATGATAGATCTTCCGGCAGAAGTATTGGACGCTCTTCCCGGAAGCGTTTTTAACCTGATACGGGATCATAACAGTAAAAATATCGTTAAAAGGTATTTTGAAGAGTTGCCTAAACACTTTCGGGTAGAACGCCTGTCGTTCCCAGTCAGCGACCGGTTTGCGGAGAAACTGTACGGGAAGATGGTTTCGTTCATCGACCATTTTAAGGCAAAAGGAGTTCCCCCGACAATTTTAGACGGCTATTCGGTAACATTCCGTACCGTAGTTGATGACGAGGTGTGGTCGTTAAGCATACATGAGCCTCAAGGGGATGCGCTTCAACTGGCCGACCTTTGCAGGCAAATCATCACGGATGCGAAAGCCAATACTTTTGACGAGTCAAACTATGTTGTCGATTTGGAAATCCCCCTCACAGCGGAGCCTTGACGCCAAAAACAAAGGCAAGGAATGAGTATTATAATTTTAAACAGTCTATAATGAAAAAATTTGTTATTTATATGTCTATCGTGTGTGTCACCATCCTGCCGGTGTTCCTTTATGGATGGAATGTTATGTTACAAAATGAACCGCGATCATTCATATCGTATTGGATCGCCGGGTTATTTTCGATAATATTCCTTCTCCTGTTTGCCTTTGGATATGATAGATATCGAAAAAACAAAAGTGATTATAAAAAGTCTTTTATCGTCTTTATGTTCATTTTTCCACCGACGTTATATTTAGCCGATTTGATGATACACCAAACAAAGCATTGGCTGTATTATGTTTTAGGAGGACCGGTAGTAGCTTATATGACAACCGGAGCGCTTTATTTCATCAATAAAAAGTCAAAAAACAACATAAAGTCAAAAAACAAATAATTTTTAAAACACAATGAGATGAAGAGTATTAGATTTCTATTGACAGTACCGGTCTGTTTACTGTTTTGCGGATGTAACAAATCTGTCAACCACCAAATCGACGCCGGTTTGCCGGCTGTTGACTATAAATACTTAGTCGACAGTTTCAAATCGCCGGACGCGCTGTACGGCACAGACTGCTGGTGGTGGTGGCTAAACGGGAATGTAACGAAGGAGGCGATAACCAAAGACCTGGAGGCGATGAAGTCCCGGAATTTCTACGGGGCCATGATCTTCGACGCCGGAGGACACAATCAGCGCGGGAATAAGGACATACCGGCCGGCCCGCTGTTCGGTTCGGAGGAATGGATCGATTTGTTTGTCTTTGCGCTGGACGAAGCAAAAAGGCTGGGACTGGAAATCGGCTTTAACATACAAAGCGGCTGGAATCTGGGCGGCCCGCGCGTCACGCCGCAGTATGCCGCCAAACAGCTGACTTACTCGGAAACGAAAATCACCGGCGGTTCTGCTGTCAATGTCTCGTTAGAAACGCCGCGTACGCATAACAGTTTCTATAAAGATGTTGCGGTACTGGCGTTGCCTCTGAAAAATGAAAATATCACAGGCGAAGGGATCAGTTTCCCGGATATGAAACTGGGTTATCACGAGCTGGGAGGTTCGGCGCCCGATTGCCGCTTCCTGCTCGACAACACCCGCCCGGACAACAGGATGGCCGGCAAAACGACGTTTAAGGTAAAAAAGGACGACATCATTGACGTTACCCGGCAGACGGACGCCGGCGGCAACCTCGCCTGGGATGCGCCGGAAGGCGAATGGAGCATCATGCGTATCGGCTATACCTGTACCAATGCGCACGTATCGACCTCAAGCGGCGGATGGCAGGGAAGCGTGCTCGACTACATGAGCCGGGACGCCTTCGATTTTTACTGGAACGACGTGGTTGAACCGATCCTGAAGGCTTCGGGCGACCACGTCGGCGCCACCCTCAAATACATGGAAACCGACAGCTGGGAATGTGGAGGCATGAACTGGACGGACAGTTTCCGGGAAGAATTTAAGTCGTACCGCGGCTACGACCCCTTACTCTATCTGCCGGTAATCGGAGGATATGTCATGGAAGACGTGAATGTCTCGAACGCTTTCCTCGCCGATTTCCGGAAGACAATGGCGGATCTGGTGGCAAACAACCATTATGCCCGGTTTGCGGAACTTGCGCACAAGCATAACATGGGGATACAGCCTGAATCTGCCGGCCCGCACGCCGGTCCGCTCGACGGAATAACGAATTACGGCTTCAGCGATATTGTGATGAGCGAATTTTGGTCTCCCTCGCCGCACCGTCCACGTCCGCAGGACCGTTTCTTCATAAAGCAGGCTTCGTCGGCAGCGCATATCTACGGCAAAAGGATTGTCGGAGCCGAGTCCTTTACAACGATCGGGCCGCACTGGAACGATGAACTGTGGCGCGACCAGAAATCGTCCTTCGACCACGAGAT
>JAISDP010000256.1 GCA_031264715.1 Bacteroidales bacterium | reverse complement strand
CGCAAACCGTGGTAGCGTATGTGCCGGCCGTAGATGACAATATCCTGACGAACGACGATATTGAATGGCTTGGACCTATTCCCATAGCGTATTCGGGGCATCAATTTTTTCAAAACTATTCTTATCCGGGAACGCCGAACGATCACTGGATAGAACTCGGCCGGGTGGAATATGCCAACGTAAGCAATCAGGATACGCCGGAAAAAAGTTTGCAGGTTTTCATTACCTCGCAAAACGCCGTCAGTAGTCAATATTTGAAATTGGTGCTGCCCAATTCGCGCAGCAATGCCAATGTTAGCCTCTCCGAAATATACGTGTCGGGGAAATAGCGGATTGCAAATCCGGATGATGTTCCGAGCGGCAATACAATTACCGCTCAACTGTTAACACCGTTGAGCCGAATTTGCAATTCGGCTCGGAACATTAGGCAATTTGCAATTGCCTGCGATGCGATGGAAATGTCTTTTCAAAAATATTTTGCCCTCTCCATTTTGTGGAAATGTCTTTTCAAAAATGTTTCTCCCCTCCCATTT
This sequence comes from Bacteroidales bacterium, assembly GCA_031264715.1. Classification (GTDB taxonomy): domain Bacteria; phylum Bacteroidota; class Bacteroidia; order Bacteroidales; family UBA4181; genus JAIRLS01. The sequence continues at coordinate 11,134 of JAISDP010000256.1, read as the reverse complement.
TGTGGAAATGGCTTTTCAAAGAGATTTTGCCTTTCCCATTTTGTGAAAACGGCTTTTCAAAGAGATTTTGCCCTTTCCATTTTGTGAAAACGCCTTTTCAAAAATATTTTGAAGTTTCCCTAAAATGGGTGAAACAAAAAATATTAGGGACATGAAGTCGATGTTATTTATTTCGCATCCCTAATAAATTTTAAATTAAATAAATAATTTTAAAGCAACATGATATGATTAACAAATTTCCGATGCAGAATCTCCGCTCAGCGGAACATCTGCAATTCAACACCGCCGCTGATACGGTTTTCCAGAAATATCAGGCGGAGAGTCAGCGATTGTCGCCTTTCTACCACGAGTACTCGCGGTTAGTGAAGCAGGAAGAGGTGTCGATGGCGACCGAAACCGGCAATGCCCTCGTCAGGGAGAAAAGCGTGGTGGAGCATTACCGCGACAAGTTGCACAGCAAGCTTTTCAACCACGTAAAAGCCATCCTGTACGACGAAGAAGACCCTCAGTTCGACGCCGCCCAACGGGTGATGGCCGTTATTAAGAGCGTGGGCAATCCTTCGCGCCTGTCCGAAAACGCCGAAAGCGCTGTTATCACCACGCTGGGCAACAAACTGGAGCCTTACCGCGCCGATTTGGAAGCCATCGGCGCACAGCCGCATGTGGACAAACTGCTGGAAGCCAACCGCCGTTTCATACAGTTGGAAGCGGAGTGCCGCACCGCCGCCGCCACGCGTTCCCTCACCGCTCAACCCTCGGTAACGTCGGTACGTAAACAGGTCGATCCGGTGTACCGCACTATTGTGAATACCATCAACATCGCCGTCAGGCTGCAATCCGGCGAAGGCGCTTATGAAGAAATGATCGCCGAAATGAATATCCTGACCGGAAAATACGATGCGTTGCTGGCACAACGGAAAGGGAAAAAGAATGAAGATGATGAAAATAAAAAAAATGAAAGTTAAACCATCAAAAAAAACAGATATGACGTCAAGAAGAAATTTTGTAAAACAGGCAGGCGCAGGGATTTTAGCGATGGGCGCTACCCCTGCACTGTACGGGTTTGCCGCTCCGGAAGAGGCCACGAGCCTGCTGCCGTACCTGCAAAATCCCGCCCCCGACGGGATGACCGTGATGTGGCACACCGCCGACCCTTCCTACAGTTATGTGGAATACGGAACAAGCGAAACCGGCCAGATGAACATCGCCCGAGCAACGGAACACGGCATCGTGACAGCTAATATCACGCGGCACAAAGTGCGTATAACCGGACTTGCGCCCAACACGAAGTATTTTTACCGCATCTGTTCGCAGAAGGTGCTCACCTACGCAGCCTATTCCAAGACGCTGGGACCGGTAGAAAAATCCGGCTTTTATTCGTTCACCACGCTGAGCGTTACGCCAAAGGACTTCACCTGCCTGTTCTTCACCGACCTGCACAACAACCTTACCCTTTATGACAAGCTCATGGACAGGGTAGCCGCGCATGGCATCAACTTTGATTTTTCCATATTCAACGGCGATATCTTTGAAGACCCTGCGTCGGACGCCCAGGTACTCGGCCTGATCGCCCGTTATAACCAGCGTGTGGACGCCGCCAACAAACCGGTGATCTACCTGCGGGGAAACCACGAAATACGGGGGCCTTATGCCATGCAACTGCCGGCGTTCTTCGACACGCCGGAGGGCGACACCTACTTTGCTTTTACTTGGGGCGATACGCGCTTTGTCCTCTTAGACAACGGCGAAGACAAAAATGACGGAAGTCCGGAATATTCCGGGCTGGTTGATTTTGACGGCTTCCGTAACCGGCAAACGGACTGGCTCGTCGAAGAACTTGCCGGCAGCGCTTTCACCGGCGCCTTCCGTAAAATCCTGGTGCATCATATCCCGATATACAGCTGGACAAACGGCTGGGACCCCGGTTTCATGCCCTGTTTTGACCTCTGGGATCCCATTTTCAAGTCAACGCCGTTCGATATTGATATTACGGGTCACCTGCACAGTTTCAAGTATTATCCGAAAAACATGGTGAACAATCCTTTTCCGCTGGCAGTAGGCGGGGGAAACACGGAAAGCAACGGCAGGGTCATGATCCTGATCAAGCGGGGCGAAGTGCTGACGCTGAAATCGCTGGCCTGCACCGGTAATATCGAGGTGTTTCCCATCTATCGCGAGAATGTGACCCTGACAAGCGTCTCGCTGACGGGCGGCAAGCTGTCTCCCGCCTTTGACCCGCAACATACGTCCTACCAGATACTGGTCGCGTCGTCAATATGCACCTTATCGCTCACCGGACAGCCATCCAGCGAAACAGCAACCGTTAAGGGCAGCATAAGCAATAAACCCTGTACGGTGAGCGAGACCATCCAGTTAACCGCCGTTGCAGACGACGGAACGGAAAAGGCTTATTCGTTCACGGTGGTACAGGAAACCACAGGTATGAACAGTCAGGAAGCCTCTCTCCGGAATGTCAAAATCTATCCTAACCCGATAGATGGGAACTCCGTTCTTCATGCCGAAATGGACAGGCATTACGACAGCATCACCGTCAAAATACTGAATGAAGCAGGCGTCACGATACAAACCACCCGCGCCCAGGGACAGCATCTTGCCATTCCGCTGGCTTTGCAGCAGGGAATTTATATCGTAACCCTCAACGACGGAAAAAGTCAAACGGCACACAAAATTGCTGTAACATGAGGCGAGGTTGATAACCCCGTGCAAGCCGCAGACGCAGCACGGGGTACGATGAAAAAATCATAAGTTGATGGTCCCGGCATGATGTCGTTGACGCGACAGCAGGCGCCAAATCATGGAATTACAGGCTTCACGGCATTACCGTTTGCATCTTCCGGGTACAGCGCCCCTTCGGATTCCAACCGGGCGCTCATTTCCCGGATCATAGAAACTAAAACATCCTTTTTGCTTCCGGCAAGGTCATTGTTTTCAAAAGGATCAACAGCGAGGTTGTATAATTCATATGCGGGATGCGCCGGTGTTTCGGGGTGATACCAATAGATCAGCTTCCAGTTGCCATCCCGGAAGGCTGTAAAATAACTGCCCCTGTGTGCATGTGGGAAGTGCATCAAAAAGCTTTCCGTCCGCTTTTTGCTGGTTTTCCCGGCAATTTGCGTCTTCAAATCTACTCCGTCTACCACGTGGCTGTCATGATTTTTAACGCCTGCAAGCGAGAGTACGGTCGGGTATATGTCCATCACGGTACCCATTTGTTCCTGGATGGCTTTCTGCTTTACCGGGAACGACTTCTGCAATGCGTTTTTGCTGTTGGGTTTGGCCCATCCCACAATACACGGCACCCGTATTCCTCCTTCGTACTCCGTCCCCTTTTTGCCACGCAGCGGAGCCGATGAGAAATGTCCCTTTTCGTCGCCCAGGGGCGCATCGGAGCCATTATCGCCAAGGAAGATGATCAGCGTATTTTCCGCTATACCCAAAGTTTCCAGTTTGTCCATAATGTCGATGAGCGATTTGTCCATGCCTTCTATCAGGGTTGCGAAATTCTTTGCCGTCCCGGGCTTGTCGGGCGATGTATAATTGTCCAGGAACCTCTTATCGGGTTCAAACGGCGCATGTACAGCGTAATGCGCCATGTAGAGGAAAAATGGTTTCTTTTCCTCAACTGCCTTGGTTATTTCGGCATTGGCCTCGATCGTCAAAGCATCCGACAGGAACGTGTCCGTACCGAAATATTTTTCCAGTCCGGGTACGGCGCGCTTCCTGTTTCCCTTGATGTTTCCGTATCCCCATTCCCCGTAGTAGCTTCCGGGCTGGCCAATGGAAGAACCGGCAATATTTACGTCGAACCCGATGTGTTGCGGGTTTTCACCTTCGCTGCCCACACAGCCGAAATGCGCCTTGCCGACATGGATGGTACGGTAACCCGCCTGCTGTAAAACCCGGGGCAACGTAACGTCATTGGATTTCAACCCTGTCCAGTTCCATTCTTTCGGACCATAGGGCGTTTTATTATTGGTTTCGGAATTGATCCAGTTGGTGGTGCGATGCCGCGTAGCATTTTGCCCCGTCATGATGGACGCCCGCGTGGGCGAACTGACACTCTGAGCATAAAAGGTGGAAAACCGTATTCCCTGACTGGCCAATCGTTCCATGCCGGGCGTACGGTACCAGTCATTCAGAGGATAACGAACGGGGTTGCCTTTTCCATCCGTCATAAAGGGAACCTGCGTGTCCATCAGCCCCATGTCGTCCACCAGAAAAATGATCACATTAGGTCTTTCCTGTGCTTGTACGACCAGCGATCCCGATAACAGGACGAAGGCGGATAATTTGTTTTTCATGTAAGGGCGAAATCAATTGTATCCTCAATGCGGCGTCATTGTATCCAATTGAAAATTACCAGGCCAAGAATACTGACATGGCCAGCTTTTCACAAGTGTTTTAAAGTGAGATAAAACCGTGTTCCTTTCCCGGATATGCTCTCGAAACCCACATTGCCTTTCAGGTAACGTTCGCCGAGGAGTTTCATACTGTAAGTCCCTATGCCGCGCCCTTCGCCCTTGGTGGAGAACGAACGCTGGAATATCTGGGATTTCACGTGATCGGGCATCACGTTATTGTTATTCACGTAGAAAGTAACCGTTTGGTTGTCCTGCAACGTGTATCCTATCCGTACCGTCTCGCCCGGAGCCGACGCTTCGAGGGCATTTTTCAACATATTGAGCAAAACCCGTTGCAGCAGGGTTACATCCGTATCCAGGATTACATCCGTTTTTGGGCAATCCTGTATAATATCCTTGGCCGCAGATACCTCGTTGAATAAAACCGACTGTACCACCATTTCGACAACATCGCTGGCTTTCACCTCGGAGTTGTTCACCGGGAGCGCATTATTTTCGGCTGAGATCAACTGCTTGTATGAAAGTATCTCGTCATTGATGGTACCGCTTACAGTGCTCAGGATGTTGATCAGTTGACCCAGCCGGCCCGTTGCATCGGCTTTCTGTATCATATAGGTCAAGCCGTTCAGGTTGTTAGTCTGGTTCGACAGGTCGTGCAGGAAAGTCGTTTCCAGCAACTTCCGGCGTTTTTCTCCACTGATATCCGTCAGGGTCATGATCACGAACCTGTCTTCCCCCAAGTCAAACGGGGTACAGGTAATCTGAAACTCAAACGAGACCAACTGATCCTGGCCTATCGCCGATGTAATACGACATTCGCTTGCCTCTTTTTCATGCGTCTGCATACATTTAATGATCGTGTTTACAGCGCCGCAATGCCTGCATGCTTCCGCTGTACCGCATCCTCCCGGCATCTTGCACGAGTGGATACACGATACCAGCTCGCCGGGACGAAGACCGAGCGCCTTATCCATCCCGTTAATGCCCAACAGCGAAATCAAAGCTTCGTTGGCATAAATGATTTGCCTGTCCTTGTTGAGTATAACGCTCAAACACGGCATCGCATCCATAATCTGGTGCGCATAAGCAACCTTGTCTACAACTACATGCTCCTTCTGGATAATCTCTCCGCTACTACGTTCGGGAGATGCAAAATAAGTTTTCATACTTTGGCTCCTTTAATTATAATATTTTACGTTTTTGTAACTATTCAGCCGCAGGCAACAAGGCAATAAGAGCCAGTGCCTTCAAAACATCTTACGCATTTTTGAATAACCGGGCGCATAACAGCAAAAACATTCGCCTCTTTCCGGGAACGGAACAGTCCGGAAACGTCAATTGTTTTTCCAGCTCCTTTACGCGTTTTCCCGGTTCTTCCCTGCTCATTGCTTTCTATTTGTTGTGCAAATATATTACTTTTTTCTTATTTATTTATCATCTTCATCTTTCAGGGGGATGAATAGTTACAATTTTTTTTGCGAATTAGTTCTTGTTTTTTCCTTAAACATTCCTAACGACTATGATTTCCCGGGGTAACAGGAGGCTGCAATTCATCTTTTCAAATCAGGATTCCTTCGAAATCGGTTGTGCAAAAGCCATCACATCTTTATCCGTAATCTTCTTATCACAAAGGATAATAAGTCGTTCCACAACGTTACGAAATTCGCGTATATTCCCTGTCCATTTGATCTTTTGCAGTTCGGCAATCGCTTCCCTGGTGATTTCTTTCATCGGCATACCGTACTCGGTGCAAATCTGCTTGATGAAATGCTCGGCCAGCAACGGAATGTCTTCCAGGCGTTCGTTAAGGGTCGGCACACGCACCAGGATCACGCTCAAGCGATGATACAAGTCTTCGCGAAACAGGTTGTCTTCTATCGCTTTTTTGAGATCCTTGTTGGTTGCCGCCACAATACGCACATCCACTTTTATTTCCTTGTCGCTCCCTACGCGCGAAATCTTGTTTTCCTGCAAAGCCCGCAATACTTTGGCCTGTGCCGAAAGGCTCATATCGCCAATTTCGTCGAGGAAGATCGTTCCCTTATTGGCTGCTTCGAACTTACCTTTACGATCCTTGTATGCCGAAGTAAACGAGCCTTTTTCATGCCCGAATAACTCACTTTCAATAAGTTCCGAAGGGATGGCCGCACAGTTTACTTCCACAAACGGGCCATTCGCACGGGCGCTTTTTTCATGCAGCCAGCGTGCCACCAACTCCTTACCGGTACCATTGCTTCCGGTAATCAGCACGCGGGCATCCGTAGGCGCCACACGTTCAATCATTTCGATCACGTTACGGATTGCAGGCGATTGCCCGATGATCTCGTAAGTTTTGTTCACACGGCGTTTGAGTACCTGTGTCTCGGTAACCAGTTCCTTACGTTCGAGTGCATTACGGATCGTGATCAGCAACCTGTTCAGATCCAGTGGCTTTTCAATAAAATCGAATGCGCCTTTCTTGATCGCTTCAACAGCCGTATCAATGTTCCCGTGTCCCGAAATCATCACAATCGGTGCATTGCCGGGCATGTCGATGAGTTTTTCGAGCGCCTCGATACCGTCCATGTTCGGCATCTTGATGTCGCAAAGTACAAGTTCGTACTTTCCTTTTGCAAACATTTCAAGGCCTTCAGGGCCATCCACAGCCGTGTCGATCTCGTGGTTTTCGTATTCCAGGACCTCTTTCAGCGTGTTGCGGATACTGCGCTCATCGTCGATAACCAATATTTTTGCCATACTATTTTAGTAAAGAGTGGAGAAACCTTACCTATAATTTTCCCCACTCTTAATTCTTAATTCTTAATTCTTAACTCTTAATTTCTTACAGGTCCCTGATCCAGATGTTCCGGTAGCTTACCGGGTCGCCGTGATCCTGTAATGTCAGCGGTAAACGGCCATGCGGACTATATGCCGGCAAACCGATATATTCCGTATTGCCTTTAATAACGGTACTGTTCTGGACAACAATACCATTGTGAATCACCGTGATGCGTGCAGGTGAAATCACCTCGCCCTTACCACAAAATTCCGGCGCAGTATATATAACATCATATACCTGCCATTCGCCCGGTTTACGGCAGGCATTTACCATCGGGGGGCTTTGTTTGTAAATGCTCCCGGCGCCGCCATTGGTATAAGTCGGATTGTTATACCCGTCGAGCACTTGTAACTCGTAACGGCTTTGCAAGAAAATGCCACTATTGCCGCGCCCCTGTCCGGTTCTCTTGGGGTCGACTTCGGCAGGCGAGCGCCATTCGATATGCAACTGGCAACTGCCAAATACGCGTTTTGTTTGAATGGTGCCGGTTCCTCTTACCACAGTGAAGAATCCATTCTCGACCTTCCATTTGGCATCGCTGCCATCAGCGCTTTGCCAAGCCGACAAATCCTTACCGTCGAACAGCACAATGGCGTCGGATGGCGCCTTGACGCCTTCGCCGGGAGTAACAACCGCCGGTTGACTGTTCCAATATTCGGTATATTCGGGTTTCCACTTGAGTTCCTGGGCTGCAATATTTCCTGCAAAACACAGGACTGCCAACAATGTACTATACTTTTTCATGTTTGATGTTTTTAAGGTTATTAAAATAAGTTTGGGGCGTTAAAAGTACATATTTTTAGTAGAAAAATATCGGATAATTTCATAAAAAAACATAAAACGACCGATTGAATAAAATAATATTGTATTTTTGGAAGCATTAAATCTAACCGTTAATAAACAAATATCAATGAATACCAATAGACGCGATTTTATTAAGACTACCGCTGTTACCGCAGGAATGATGGGCATCGGGTCGATAGCCAGTGCCTGTGCCGCCCCAGCCGCAGCGCCCAAACCGGAACTCAAGCTGTCGTTCCAGGAAAGCACGCCTCCGGGCAGCAATCTGAACGAGAAGTTCGATTATATGGAAAAAATGGGTATTGTCGGTTTCGAACCGGGTGGAAATGGTTTAGCCGGACGTGTCAACGACATACAGCAAGCCCTGCGTGGCCGCAAAATAAAAGTAAGCGCTATTTGTGCCGGTTTTTCGGGCTGGCTGATTGCCGAAGATGAAGCCAAACGCAGGGAATGTATGGAAACATCAAAGGAAATAATGGCTGCCGGCGGCGAACTTGGCTCTACGGGAATGATCCTTGTGCCGGGATTCAACGGACAACAACCATCGTTGCAGATGCCCCAGGCACGCGAGGTACTGATCGAACAACTCAAGGAATTAGGTGATTTTGCTGTAAAACATAACACTACCCTGATCCTCGAACCGCTCAACCGCAGCGAAGCATGGTTCCTGCGCCTGGTTGCCGATGCTGCCGCCATTGCCCGCGATACCGAAACCCCCGGTATTACCTGCTTAGGCGATTTCTGGCACATGACCAGGGAAGAAATAAGCGATTACGGAGCATTCATGTCCGGTGGCAAATACCTCCGACACATACATATTGCCAGCCGCGAGCGCCGTAAAATGCCGGGCGAAGATGGCGCTGCCGACAATTATGTCGACGGGTTCCGCGCACTGAAAGAGTTGAACTATCAATATTATGTCAGCTTCGAATGTGGAACCGCAGGAAACCGCGAAGAAACCGTACCGGCAGCCGTTAAGCTCCTTCGCGAACAGTGGAAAAAAGCGTAATCAAATAAATCAAAAATAATCAGTCAAAAATGAAAAGGAAACTTAGAATGGGAATGGTTGGAGGCGGAAGCGACGCCTTCATCGGTGCAATCCACAGGCTGGCGGCCTTTATGGACAACCAGTGCGAATTGGTATGCGGATGCTTCAGTGTAGACCCCGAAATCTCACTGTCATCAGGACGGTCATATTTTCTGCCCGACAACCGGATTTACAAGAACTACCGGGAAATGTTCGAAAACGAGGTGAAATTGCCTGCCGACCGGCGGATGGATTTCGTAACCATCGTAACACCCAATTTCTGGCATTTCGAGCCTGCAATGATGGCGCTCGAACGCGGATTTCATGTAGTGGTGGACAAGCCGATGACATTCAGCCTCGAACAGGCCAAGCAATTGAAGGCCAAAGTGGACGAAACCGGCCTGGTGCTGGCGCTTACCCATACATACAGCGGCTTCCCGGCCGTAAAGGATGCCAGGGCGCGCATTGTCCGCGGCGATATCGGACAAATCCGTAAAATATATGTAGAATATGCGCAGGGCTGGCTTTCGAAACGCATAGAACTTGATGGCGGCAACAATGCCGGCTGGCGTACTGACCCCAAGCGTTCGGGCAAGGCCGGCGCAATGGGCGACATCGGAACCCATGCATGGCACTTGGCCGAATACATCACCGGCCTGAAAGTGACCGAACTTTGCTCCGAACTGAAAGCTTTTGCTCCGGGACGTCCTATCGACGACGATGGCGCCGCTTTGCTCCGTTATGAAAACGGCGCTACGGGCGTACTCATTGCATCACAGGTAGCTGCCGGAGAAGCCAATGCATTGAGAATACGCGTATATGGCGAAAAAGGCGGCATCGAATGGCGGCAGATGGACCCGAATATCCTGTGGTTGAAATGGTGCGACCGTCCAACCGAAATGATCGACGTGGGCAACAACGCAAAGATGACGCCGGACGCACTGTACAACACACGCACTCCGGCCGGACATCCCGAAGGGTACCTGGAAGCTTTCGCCAACATTTACCGTAACTTTGCCAATACCGTGCAGGCAAGAATCGCCGGAGAACAGCCGGACCCGAAATGGGCCGACTTCCCGAACGTGAACGACGGCGTACGCGGCATGCAATTCATCGAGACCATGGTTGCGGCCGGGTACGACGATAGTCGCAAATGGGTAAAATGGATTGAATAACGAAATGAATCATCAAAAATCATCAATGGAATATGGCAAGACCGGTTACATTATTTACAGGACAATGGGCAGACCTTGATTTCGAAGTCGTTTGCCGGAAAGCAAAAGCGATGGGCTACGACGGTCTGGAGCTGGCATGTTGGGGCAACCACTTCGAAGTGGACAAAGCCGACGATGCTTATTGCAAATCGCGCCGCGACATGATGGCCAAATACGGATTGCATCTGTTTTCGGTATCCAGCCACCTGTTGGGACAGTGTGTGTGCGACCCAATAGACGAGCGCCACAAATCCATAGCTCCCCCGCATGTATGGGGCGACGGCGATCCCGAAGGCGTGCGAAGGCGTGCGGCGCAGGAAATGATTAAAACCGCGCAGGCAGCGCACCGCTTGGGTGTGAAGGTGGTGAACGGCTTCACCGGAAGTTCCGTCTGGCATTTGGCTTATTCGTTCCCTGCCGTTCCCGATTCGATGATCGACCGCGGCTACGAGGACTTTGCGCGCCGCTGGACCCCAATCCTCGATGAGTTCCAAAGACTCGGCATGCGCTATGCTTTGGAAGTACATCCTACCGAAATCGCTTTTGACATCGCTTCGGCGGAACGCGCCCTGAAAGCGGTGAATTACCACCCCGCTTTCGGGTTCAACTACGATCCCAGTCATTTCGGTTACCAGGGCGTAGATTATGTAGCGTTTATCTATAAGTTTGCCGACCGCATCTTCCACGTGCACATGAAAGACGTGGGATGGAGCGCTCACCCGGCGCAAGCCGGCGTCTTCGGCGGACATCTTCCTTTCGGCGACCATCGCCGCTACTGGGATTTCCGCAGTATCGGCCGGGGAAATATCAATTTCGAAGAAATTATCCGTGCGCTCAACCGCATCAGTTATAACGGCCCGCTTTCCGTGGAATGGGAAGACAGTGGAATGGA
>JAISDP010000248.1 GCA_031264715.1 Bacteroidales bacterium | reverse complement strand
CTGAATCAGGTGCCAACGTATACCGAACAACCCGCCGATTTTGCACAGCGGTTCAGCTACATGCGCACATCGCTGATCTTCCTTTCGGCGGTGATCATTGGCGTATTTGTGGTTTGCTTTGTGCTGCTGACAAGGTACGACGTAAGATAGACGTTCCAAATAGACCGGCCATCATGTCCATACATCGCTTTATCAGTAACCTCGAACAACAGGGAGAGCTGTGCCGTATCCGGCAATTTGTCGACCCTGTACTGGAAATCGCCGAGGTCACAGACCGTTGTTGCAAACAGCCCGGCGGCGGCAAGGCGCTGCTGTTCGAAAATACCGGCACGGCATTTCCGGTGTTGACCAATGCAATGGGGTCCGACCGGCGGATATGTTCGGCTTTAGGCGTAACCCGACTGGACGAAGCCGCAATGCTGATCGAAAAGCTGTTCAAGGACATTACTTCACCGCGAAAAGGATGGCAAAATAAAATTCGCTTATTGTCCGAACTGAGACGTGTAGCCTCGTGGATGCCTAAAACTGTAAAAGGTCGGGGCGCCTGCCAGGAAATCGTCCATCATAACCCCGATCTTGGTATCCTGCCCATACTCAAATGCTGGCCTGCCGACGGCGGGCGTTTCGTCACGCTGCCGATGGTGCATACCAAAGATCCGCATACGGGCATAAGGAACGCAGGAATGTACCGCATGCAGGTGATCGATGCCAACACTACCGGGATGCATTGGCACCGGCATAAGACAGGCGCCCGGCATTACCGCGAATATAAAGCCCTGGGAAAACGGATGCCTGTTGCTGTGGCTTTGGGTGGCGATCCTGCTTACATTTATTCGGCCACGGCGCCTTTGCCGGATGGCGTGGATGAGTACATCCTGGCAGGATTCCTGCGGCGGCAAAAGGTGCGGATGGTACGGTGCATCACGCAGGACATGGAAGTGCCGGAAGATGCGGATATCGTAATCGAAGGTTATGTCGATCCCGCCGAAGACCTGTTTTGGGAAGGTCCTTTCGGCGATCACACCGGGTTTTATTCGCTGGCCGACCGGTATCCGCGATTTCATGTCACTTGTATTACTCATCGTAAAGATGCCGTTTATCCGGCTACCATTGTCGGCATACCCCCACAGGAGGATGCGTGGCTTGAAAAAGCAAGCGAATGTATTTTTCTGGCGCCCATAAAACTGGCGATGCTCCCGGAAGTAAAGGACATGAATATGCCTGTGCCGGGCGTGGCACACAACCTCGCACTGGTTCAAATCGATAAAAGCTATCCGGGACAGGGTATGAAGACCATCCACTCGCTATGGGGCGCAGGGCAAATGATGCTGAACAAAATACTGCTGGTGACGGATTCGCCCGTAGATGATTATCGTAAACTTGCGCAGCAGGCGCTTACCCGTATCAACTTCCATACCGACCTTGTTTTTGGCAAAGGACCGCTGGATGTGCTTGATCATTCTTCGCCCCGCTTCGCTTTCGGGAGTAAGCTGGGAATCGATGCTACGCATAAGTGGCCTGAAGAAACCGACTCTCCGGATAATCGTAAATCCCTTTTAGTTTCAGAAGATGGCGACAAAAATCAAAAATATTCAATGGTAAGCGCCTGGAATCTGGATTTGCTGAAAGAGAATATTCCCATTGCTATACTGGCGATACGTGATCCCGGTACCGGGATCATCGCTGCACTCGGCTCACATCTGCTGGCCGACGAAGAACTCCGTCCCGTGAAGGTATTTATTTTATTGGATGATACCGTTGATATTTGCGATCCGGATACTGTTTGCTGGCTCGCTTGTGCGAACATTGATCCCGAGCGCGACATCAGATTGGCCGTTGCCCCACGTCAGCAAATAGTGGCCGACGCTTGCATGAAACATCCCCGAAACTACGAATTTCCGCGCGAATGGCCCAACGTGGTAACTGCTTCGGAAACGACGATTCGCATCATCGATCAAAAATGGGAACAGCTTGGATTGGGAAATTTTGTATCTTCGCCGTCCGTAAAGTTCCTGGAAATGAAAAAGGGAGACGGAGCAGCAGCGTTATAACGTTTATAGCGTTGCTTTGCCACAAACGCTAAAATCATGACCGTATCATTCCACACGTTAGGCTGTAAACTGAATTTTGCAGAAACATCCACTATTGGCCGGCTGTTTGCCGAAAATGGCTACACCAGGGTCGATTTCGGACAACCTGCCGATGTTGTAGTCATCAACACATGCACTGTTACCGGGCAGGCCGATCGGAAATGCAGGCAGGCCATCGGTAAGGCGGTTAAAACATCGCCGGATGCCGTTGTGGTGGTGGTCGGCTGTTTCGCCGAGCTGAAAAACCCGGAAGTTGCCAATATTCCGGGTGTCAGCCTGGTATTGGGCAACAAGGATAAATTCAATATTATTGAACACATCAACCAACTGAAAGGTATTGATACCGAAATGCCTTCGTGCGGCTGCGATGCTTACCGGCAGTTTTTCCCTGCCTGTTCGCTTTTCGACCGTACGCGATCATTCCTGAAAGTGCAGGACGGATGCGATTATCGTTGCACCTACTGTACGATTCCCAAGGCGCGCGGACAAAGCCGCAATGCGCCCATTGACGGGATCGTGAAACAGGCCGAAGCAGTGGCCGGGCAAGGAATCAGGGAGATTGTGCTGACAGGCGTTAACATTGGCGATTTCGGCCGAACTACAGGCGAAACCTTCCTGCAGCTTCTTCGCGCATTGGATGCTGTCGGTTCTATCAGGCGTATCCGCATCGGTTCGGTAGAACCGAACCTGATCACCGAAGAAATTATTGCGCTGGTAGCCGGTTCGCAAAAACTGGCGCCGCATTTCCACATCCCTTTGCAATCGGGTTGCAACAGGATACTGCACCTGATGGCGAGACGCTACCGGCGTGAATTGTTTGCAGAAAAGGTACGTCTGATCCATCAATATATTCCCCGTGCCGGTATTGGCGCTGATGTGATCACAGGCTTTCCCGGCGAAACCGATGAGGATTTTGAAGACACTCTAAATTTTATCGAAAACCTTGATCTTGCTTACCTCCACGTGTTCCCCTATTCCGAACGTCCCGGAACGAAAGCCGTTGAACTTCCCGGAAAGGTAAAGCCCGCGGATGCCGAACATCGCAGCAAAAAACTGTTGGAGTTATCGATAACCAAACGGCAACAATTCTACCGGCAACACACAGGACAACGCCTTGGAGTAATTTTCGAACAAAGGGCAAAAGGTGGTATGATGACCGGTTTTACAGACAGTTACGTCAAAGTGGAAGCGCCCTGCAATGCTTTCATGATCGGAAAGTACATGCCTGTAGCATTGACGGGTATCGGTAAATCAGGAAATATGACCGGAATTATCGCAGAATAGAATGATGTTAATTATATCCGGTCCCCTTTGAATTTCGTTAAAAAAATGTACTTTTACCGGCTCAATTTTTAAACCATGGCATTAAAAGATATCTTAGTTATCTCGGGACAGAGCGGCCTTTTCAAGTATATTTCGCAGGGCCGCAACAATGTAATTGTAGAAAATTTAAGCGACCACAAACGCACGACCATACCGGCAACAGCCAAAATCAGCATGTTGGAGGATATTGCCATCTTTGCCGAAAAAGACGATATCCCTTTGCGTGAAGTCTTCAGGAAGATACAGGCACAGGAGAATAGCGGCCTTGCCATTCCCCACAAGTCGCCTGATGCGGAACTGAAAAAGTATTTTGCCGGAGCGCTTCCCGAATACGACAAAGACCGGGTGTACCTGTCGGATATCCGCAAAGTGATCATGTGGTATAACCTCCTGCATGAGTTGGGAATTACTGATTTTGAAACTCCCGAAGAAGACCGGGAAAAGAAGGAAGAACAGGGAGAACAGGAAAGTGGAGAAGCCACTGAAAGCAAATAATCAAGAATCATATATCAAATAATTTAAACACCAATGAAAGAATCCATTGCCATACTAACCGGCGGCGGCCCGGCTCCCGGTATGAATACAGTTGTGGGCAGCGTTGCCAAAGTATTTTTAAAGCACGGTTATCGTGTGATCGGTCTCCACGAAGGCTACAGCGGATTGTTCAATCCCAACCCGCGTACCGTTGATATCGATTTCGCTTATGCCGACGATATTTTCAACCGTGGCGGTTCGGCAGTGATCATGAGCCGCTTCAAGCCTAAAGATATAGACTTTGCCGAACATTTTAACCTGAAATTTTTTACGGACAACCATATCAAATTGCTGGTAACCGTAGGCGGCGACGACACTGCTTCCACAGCCAATCGCGTGGCCAAGTTTCTTGCCGAAAAAAATTACCCCATTGCCAATATCCACGTTCCCAAAACGATCGATAACGACCTCCCGTTGCCCGATGCAACACCCACGTTTGGCTATCATTCGGCAAAGGCGCAGGGAACCATCACCGGTTCGATCATTTATGAAGACGCCCGTACCAGCGAAAACTGGTTTGTAGTAGCCGCCATGGGACGTTCGGCAGGACACCTTGCATTCGGTATCGGCGCTGCATGTCACTATCCGATGATCGTGATCCCCGAAATGTTCCATAAAACCGAAATCACCATCGACAAGATATGCAAGTTAGTGGTATCATCCATCGTGAAGCGCAAAGTGATGGGCGTAAACCACGGCGCCGCCATGATCTCCGAAGGTGTGTTCCATTCGTTGAGCGACGCCGAAGTGAAAAACTCGGGTATCCATTTCAGTTACGACGATCACGGCCATCCCGAGTTGGGAAAAATATCCAAGGCTCATATTTTCAGCCAGCTGATCGACAATATGCTGGGTAAGCTGGGGCTCAAAGTGAAAACCCGTCCGGTGGAAATCGGTTATGATGTACGCTGCTACACCCCGATTGCATTTGACCGCGTGTACTGTTCATTGCTCGGCTTCGGCGTATACAAGCTCTTCAGCGAAGGCGTTACCGGCTGCATGGTGTATGTGAACGCGAAAGGCGATGTTGCCCCCTTATACCTGAAAGATATTCAGGATACCGTTACCGGGAAGATTCCGCCGCGCCTGGTCGACATCAATAGCCAGCGCGTACATTCGATCATCGACAATGTGATGCATTATATCACTCCTGCCGATTACGAAGTCGCCGGGAAGTACCTGCAAAATCCGGAAGAATACGATTTCTGCAAGATTTTGAACTGGTAAATTATACTGTGCACGACCTGTTTTGATGCATTTTTTTCACTCCCGCCGCATACTTCCGGTAAAAATTCCGGAAGTTGCGGCGGGAGTTTTTTTGTTCTGACCATTGCGGAAACATTATAGGATTCGACCACAGCGTGCGCAACGAACCGGATAAAGCCGACCTGCAAATCAACGGCAATCCGCTTGGTCAAGAATGGTGCGAAGCCGGCCTGTCCTACTCTTCATGCTACGACTGGGGCTATGTGGACGGCATCAACAGCAGTCCGCTCAGGCCGACCACCGGACATTTCTGGATTGAAGACGCCATACAGGTCGACGGATCGCCCGCCAACCTGCAATACGTCGACTTCGTGAAAGTGCATACCGCCATTAACGCCATGACCAAAAACGTGGGCGAAATATCCACCGAACCGAAAATGCCGTATGATTTGAATTT
>JAISDP010000193.1 GCA_031264715.1 Bacteroidales bacterium | reverse complement strand
TGCCGTCCTGCGATCCAGCCGGTTTCCAATAAAGAACTGAAATACGCGGCATCAGGCTACGGCTGGCGCATGCACCCTATCTGGGGAGTGCTTAAATTCCATGAAGGATTGGATTTTGCTGCGCCTGTCGGTGCGGACATCTATGCCACCGGCGATGGAAAAGTTATCCAGACCGGATACTCCGGAGGTTATGGTAAAATGGTGCTTATCGATCACGGTTTCGGTTACCAGACCCTGTATGCACATATGAACAGTATCGGCGTATTGGAAGGCAGCGAAGTAAAACGCGGGCAGGTGATCGGAACCGTAGGAAATACAGGTGATTCCACCGGACCGCACCTGCATTACGAAGTTCACAAAAACGGGCAACATGTCAACCCGATCGATTATTTCCACAACGAACTGTCGCCCGAAGAATATGTTCGTTTATCCGAACAGTCGCAAAAGAACGACATTTTCGAAAAATGGTAATTCGCCATTTCAATAGATCAAAATCGAAATTAAAAAATAAATCTCCCTGGAACAGGATAACACCCCGGTTGCGTCTTCCAAGTTGTATTACAGCATCAGCGAAGTAGCCGCCATGTTTGACGTCAATGCTTCGCTGATCCGCTTTTGGGAAAAGGAGTTCGACATCATCAAGCCCAAGAAGAACGCCAAGGGAAACCGTCTTTTTACCCAACAGGACATCGACAGCATCGCCCTGATCCATCATTACGTCAAGGAACGCCGGTTGACGCTTGAAGGCGCCCGCCAGAAAATCAAGGAAAACCGTGATGATGCGGAACATACTTTCCAGATAGTGCAATCGCTTAAAAAAGTACGGGCCATGTTGCTGGAAATCAAAGAAAATATCGACGAATAAACATAGGGAACAAAGAACTCTATGTGTTTCATGTTTTTATTATGCGTATGGAAATCATTAAATATCCGGCACGCGACCAATGGAAAAAAATCATTGCACGCCCGGCCATTAACAATTCGCACCTGTTCGAATTCGTAAAAAATATCATGGAAGATATCCGATTGAACGGCGATAAGGCAGTGGCAGCTTATAGCAAGAAATTCGATAAGGCGGTTTTGGATCATTTCGCGGTTACCCCGGACGAAATGTACGAAGCGGAACGGATGGTTCCCGAAACGTTAAAGTCTGCCATCCGGTTAGCTTCAGCCAATATTGAAACATTTCACCGTTCGCAGCAATTGGTTTCGCAGAAAATAGAAACGATGCCCGGCGTAACGTGCTGGCAAAAAGCTGTAGGTATCGAAAAAGTGGGATTATACGTACCGGGAGGGACGGCTCCATTGTTTTCTACGGTATTGATGCTGGCTGTTCCGGCGCGCATCGCCGGTTGCAAGGAAATTATCCTGTGTACTCCTCCGGCGCAGAACGGACAGATTCATCCCGCGATCCTGTATGCAGCGCGGCAAGCGGGTGTCGGCCGGATATTCAAGATCGGCGGCATCCAGGCCATTGCAGCCATGACGTATGGCACGGAAACCGTTCCCAATGTATACAAGATTTTTGGCCCTGGAAATCAATATGTCACTGCGGCCAAGCAGTTGGTTGCTTTGCGCGATGTAGCCATCGACATGCCGGCCGGCCCTTCGGAAGTGGAGGTAATCGCCGACGACTCGGCCAATCCTGCGTTTGTAGCCGCGGATATGCTGTCGCAAGCCGAACACGGAACGGATAGCCAGGCGATTCTCGTAACCGCTTGCGAAGCTATTGTTGATCAAGTGGTAGCTGAAATCAAACGGCAGTTGGATGAGCTTCCGCGAAAGGATTTGGCAGAACAGTCGCTGCAACACAGCCGGATCGTTGTACTGAAAGATCACAACGAACTGATCGCTTTTACCAATGCCTACGCTCCCGAACACCTGATCATCGAAACGAAAGATTACGCTGCATTGGCGGAACAGGTAACCAATGCCGGTTCCATATTCCTGGGGCACTTCACCCCCGAAAGCGCCGGCGATTATGCATCAGGCACCAACCATACACTGCCTACCAACGGCTATGCACGGATGTACAGCGGCGTAAACTTAGACAGTTTCGTGAAGAAAATTACTTTCCAGGAAATATCGCAAGCAGGTATTCAGCGCATAGGACCGGCAATAGAAACCATGGCGCAGGCCGAATCATTGCAGGCGCACAGGAACGCGGTAAGCTTGCGAATGAAGTGTTGCTGACATTTTCATAACTTCAAGGCGTCCTTTCATCAAAAAAATGTATCACCGACAGTAAAAAATAATTACCTTTACAGCGTTTCTTTTATGGAGGACGTATGAGTTACAGAAGAGATAGTTTTTGGTATGATGATGAGGTGCTTAACTCGGTCAACCGATACGAGGATATGTTGAAAAACCACACCCGTTGTTTCTTCGATGTTCATGAGTTTGAAGATATTATCGACTTTTATCTGGATTCCGAAAATTTTACGCAAGCTGCAGTGGCGGCTGATTATGCAGCCCACATCTACCCGCTGGCTTTGTCCATTCAGTTGCGTATGGCCGAAATTCTGATCGATAAAGGCCAGCCGGTTAAAGCTTTGAATCTCCTGAACAAGTTGGAACACTTGGAGTCGGGCGAATATGGCGTATACCTTCTTCGGGGCGCCGCACTCAACATGATGGGAAAACCGCGGGAAGCCCAGCGACAGTTCGTGAAAGCCATCTCGATGGCCGATGAGAACAAAGCCGAAGTGCTTTACAATATAGGAATATCGTTCGAACGGATCAATCAGCACAAAGTCGCCTTGAAATACTTCATGAAAGTATACGCTATAGAACCTGAAAATTATTACGTGTTCTACGACCTTGCTTATTGCTACGAACGGCTGGACGATTTAGACCAGAGTATCGCCTATTACCGGAGATACCTGGATGAAGACCCCTTTTCGGAACACGTTTGGTATAACCTGGGAATCGTATATAATAAAAAGGATGACAACGGGAAAGCGCTGGAAGCTTACGATTTCGCCATAGCCATCGATCAAAGCTATTCGTCGGCGCATTTCAACAAGGCCAACACGCTTTCGCTGCTCGAACGTTACCGCGAAGCCATCGATACATACTCGGATTTTCTTGAAATAGAACCTGATAATGCGGCAGCGTATTGCTATATCGGCGAATGTTACGAACGGCTCGAAGAATGTCACCTTGCTAAAATCCATTACCTGAAATCACTCTCGCTCGACGACCGGTTTGCCGATGCATGGTTTGGCCTTGGTATGGTGAGATCGCAGGCCGGCAGCTACGAAGAAGCTGCAAAGGATATTCTCAGGGCGCTTGCCCTGGACAAGGACAATACCGAATACCTTTTTGCCCTGGCATCGGCTTACGCCAACATGCAGCAATATGAAAAAGCAGTGGCGCTGTTTAAAAAACTTGTTCAACTCATCACGGGCGATGTCTACATGTGGGATTGTTTTGCCCAGATATATGCCAAACAGGGCGCATTTACCGAAGCCCGGAAGATCATTACCGAGGCGCTTCACTTCAATCCCGATTCGGCTTTGTTGCGTTATCGCCTGGCTGCTTATTACCTGCTCAACGACGAACAACTGCAAGGATTGACCATACTGGAAGAGGCCTTAAACGCAAACCCGGAAGAAAGCGATTGTTTCTTCGACGTGTTCGAAGCGGGTGACATGGAATATGAGGTTATGGCCCTGGTGAATAAATACCGTAAAAAATAATGAATATCAAATTACCGTTTTTACCCGAACGGCCGGGGAAACCACGCGAAACAGGCCTTACCATGATGATGGACAAGGGGCTGAGTATCCGCGAGGCCGAAAGTTTTGTCGAAGCGGCAGGTGAATATGCCGACCTGATCAAACTGGCTTTCGGAACAGGCGTATTTGCCAAAAACATCGAAGCCAAGATAAAATTATACCGGCAAGCCGGTATTCGCGTCCACTTCGGAGGTACGCTGTTTGAAGCGTTTATCGTCCGCAACCATTTCGACGAATTTCGCCATTTCCTCGACAGACACGGGATGGATACCGTGGAAGTTTCGGACGGCTCAATGACCATCCCCCACGACAAGAAACTGGAATATATACGTATCCTGTCGCAGCAGACAACCGTACTGTCAGAGGTAGGTTCGAAAATGCAAGGCGTAGTGATTACGCCCGACTCGTGGGTGGATCACATGAAAAGCGAGCTGGAAGCAGGCGCCTGGAAAGTGATTGCCGAAGCGCGCGAAAGCGGCACCATTGGTATCTACCATTCCGACGGATCGGCCGACAGGGAGTTGATTGCCAAGCTCGATAAGGAAATCGGACACGATAATATCTTGTGGGAAGCGCCCAACAAAAATCAGCAGGTTTGGTTTATCAAACAATTCGGTTCGAACGTCAACTTGGGAAATATAGCTACCAACGAGGTAGTTGCGCTGGAATCGTTACGACTTGGGCTTCGTGGTGATACGTTTTTCGAATTTTTGCCCGACGAGCTACAACACTTAAAACAAATATAAACCAGCGTTCCGGGTAACGCGCAACACACCCTGTCAGTGGTCTTGACCCTGACAGCGGTGGTTTCAACCCTGTCGGCAAAGACGCGATGCATCGCGTCTCTACAACGCAGCCTGACAGGGTCGAAAACTCTCGCGCCGAAGGTCGCAGGACAGAAAATTCCGTGGAATTTCTGTTGCCGGAGACTCCAGGACGAAAAATTCCATGGAATTCCGGATATCGATATCTGCAAGGATGGGAAAATCAATTAAATTTCAGATATATACATATTATCTTTCCCGTCAGGGAAAGCATATCAATAGAAAAACGTGCGCCGACACCCGAACCAAAACCCCGTATGGGGTTTCACATGATGAATCTCCTACGGAGATTTGTTGATGTTCCCGCATTTGATTCTATTGATATGAATGCCCTGACGGGCAACGTTTCATCATCCGGCGGAAATCCCGTCAGGGATGGCATATCGGTAAACGATTTGAATCAATAACCCAAATGTATAGAAAATTTCATTTTATTCGTGTATACACCTCAAACGAGTAAGCATAGGGATGTTTTTCATCGGGTTCGTTCCAATCGGCCGATTGTTGCTGCCACTCATCGGCATTAATCTCAGGGAACCGGGTATCAGCCTCGAACACATGATGGATGCGGGTAATGTATAACTTCCGTGCCATCGGTATCATCTGCCGGTACACCTGTGCGCCGCCGATCACAAAACATTCTTCTGCGCCACTGCAATGATTGCAGGCTTCCTCAACCGACGATACCAGGACACATCCCGGCAACGATTCGGTTAATGATTTGCTGATGACAATATTTGTACGGTTGGGCAATGGTTTTACCGGCAGCGATTCGTATGTGCGCCGCCCCATGATCACCGAACGTCCCGACGTAACCCGTTTAAAATATTTCAGGTCGTTGGGCATGTGGCATAATAAACTGTTATTAAGTCCGATGGCATTGTTTTGATCGACAGCTACAATAATGGAAATCATGGGTAATTTTTAATTTTTGACGAACCAAAGATACGACAATTGAAAGTTGTATATTGAAAATGTGTTACAGAATGTTCGTTCTAAATCCATATCTTTGCGTTTCGTTAAATTAATTATAAAAAACATATCATGAAAAGTATTTTCCTTGGAATAGACCACCCGGCCATCGCTGTGAAGGACGTCGAACAAATGACCAAATGGTATTGTGATGTGCTTGGTTACGAAGTATATGCACACGTAAAAAAACCTCTGTATCTTATCAAAGCGTCCGATGGCTCGTTTATTGAGATAATGCCCGAAGACGGTTCGCCTCGTCCGCAACGTAATACATGTACGCCCGGATGGTCGCACCTGGCTCTGCGCGTGAGCAATATGGACGAAGCCATTGACGAGCTGGACAAGTACAAAGTGTCCTGGGAAGGTCCGGTGTTTGTAGCGCTTGGTGGTGGACGTGTCCGCAATTTCACCGATCCCGAAGGCAACATGTTGCAAATCGTGCAACGGTAAATGCTCTTTTTGCCATTACTTTTAACACAGTATCTCCAATGGATTTACAATCATTGGCTGGAACTTTTCGGAGTAGTTGGCAGTTTATTATATATCTACCTCGAAGTAAAGCAAAAAAGCAGCATGTGGATCGTCGGGTTCATCACTTCGACTGTTTATGTGGTTGTATTTTTCCAGTCCAAGTTTTATGCGGATTCTGTTTTAAATGTTTATTATGTCGCGGCCAGCGTATATGGCATGTATTGCTGGCGGTTCGCACAAAAAAGCGATGACGGGGCAGCAACTGAACGCCTGATCGGCAGGTTAACCTTGCCGACGGGTATTGTTTTGGCGGGCATATCCGTTGCGCTCTACGTGGGTATGGGTTATGTGCTCGATAACCACACCGATTCTCCTGTCCCGTATTACGATGCACTTGCCGCATCGCTCAGTTTTGTTGCTACCTGGATGCTGGCGCGTAAGATTTTAGAGCATTGGATATTGTGGATTTTTATCAACTTCTTCTCATCAGGGTTGTTTGCCTGGCGCGAACTCTACCCTACCGCCGGACTTTTTGTCGTTTACGGCGTTATGTCAATAGCAGGCTGGTTCCAATGGAGACAGTCGTCCAATAATAGTCAAATCCGGTGATCATACCACTTGCATATCCGTATCATACAGTGATCATAGCCAATGGGGTATTTCCCCGGCATCCTGTTCCATTGTCGTTTCTACGCGAAGCATCACGCATTATCTGTTGTGACGGAGCTACGGAGGCGTTACTCGAATATGGCCTGGAACCCGATTACATTGCAGGCGATCTGGACAGTCTTTCGCAGGAATTGCAGCAACGCTACAGTCATCGCCTGCATCACGATCCCGACCAATATTACAACGACTTGACCAAAGCCGTCAATTTCTGCACGGAAAGGCAGTGGAACGAAATTACGATATTGGGTGCGACCGGAAAACGTGAAGACCATAGCATTGGCAACACTTCGCTGCTGGTGAATTATGCCGAATATGCCAGGGTACAAATGATTACAGACTACGGCGTATTTATACCTTTACTGAAACCCGGACGCTTCGAGTGTTTTGCAGGACAGCAGGTGTCGATATTCAGCCTCACGCCCGACACGGTTTTTACTTTTCACGGGCTGAAATACCCGCTTACGGGAGAAACCCTGTCGCAGTGGTGGCAGGGAACGCTCAACGAAGCCACCGGCGCCGAATTTACTATCGAAATGGATCGCGGGAAAGTATTGGTGTTCCGCGAACACCCACACTCTGTCAGCGGTCTCTGACCCCGACAGTGGTGATGCGTATTTTGCCCGTCAGGACATTCATAATAATTGGTCAGTTTTCCGGACTTGATACGATTACGCAAGTTTACTGCTACTTTTTAGTTAGAATGTTTCAGTCCTTTTGCTTCATTCAGGATGGCTTTTACCGAGCCTACGAGAATCTGCGCTTCCACAATCACAGGTATCCTGTTTTCGTCGTCGGTTACCCAAATGATGGCATCCTCATTACCTTTGAAGATAGTGCCTTCTACTAATTGAATGGCGAATTTGATGCATTTATACTTCACTTTGTCGCGCGTTTTCACTTCCTCTTTTCCCAAGTAACGGATGTACAAATGGTACGGCTGGCTATCGAGTATCATATTGACCGGGATTTTATTGCCTGCCTGATATTTGTTGAAATCGACACTGCGGAAATAATACACGGCCGACATCACATCGAACAGGCAGGGAGTTAAAGGCAAAGTTCCGTTCACGCCGGGGTTTTTCCGCTTTTGTACGTAGGTTTGTATCTGGTTGTTCCGGTAGTCGAACTTATAATCTTCGAAAGCGGTATAGCTGCCTTCGGTTACATCGCGTTCGTACCACAACGGCATTTGTGTTTCAGGGTCGATGTATGACTGGTATTTTTCACGTATTTTAAAAATCCAGTCGTACGATTTGAAGCTCGTCCCGTATGCATAAAGATGATAGACATCGCGCCCCTCGTACTTTTTGGATGTGACATTAAATTCAACCGCACCTGCATGCAGCCAAATAAATCCCCAATTGTAGTAAGCACTGTAAGTGATCACTTCGCCGGGTTCGAACGCCTTTGAATCGATATGGCATTGTGCATGAGCTGCAATTTGTACACATACAAATAAAACCGGTATAATAACCCTGATCTTCAAATCTATGCTTTTTGACTTATACGTTCATTTGCAGTTACAGGTTACAAAAACCGCACCAAACTAAGACTCCCGCCTTTGCCGCTCTCAGCGGATGAAGAATATATATTTTGAGAAAAAATTTGTAATTATTCAAATCCTATTTAATTTTGCGCACCAATTGGAGAGGTGCCGGAGCGGTCGAACGGGGCAGTCTCGAAAACTGTTGTACTCTTTATGGGTACCGCGAGTTCGAATCTCGCCCTCTCCGCGTGAAAGATGAATCAAGGATTGTCGCAAGGCTGCTAAGGATACCAAAAAATCGGCTCGAGTCACCCAATATATCCGAAACGGAATATACAACCGCAACTTATTGAAGTATCCCGCAGGAGAACGCGGGTCTTGCTCACCAAGAACAGAAAGCAACGCATACAACAGCATTTAGACGACGGTAAAAGTATTCGACAAGCAGCAAAAATGTAGTCGGCGATGTTATCCGCATGTTTTTCCGCGAATATACCTTACAGGTAATACTTGCCGGCGTTATTGCGTCGCCGTTGGCTTATCTTGCCATGAGCCACTGGCTGCAAGGATACGCCTACCATACGAACATCCCGGGGTGGTTGCCGGCCGGGGTGGTTATTGCAGTAGTCGCGTTGGTTTTGCTCACTGTATTGGGGCAGGCGCTGAAAGCGGCAAACGGTAATCCTGCGGAGGTGGTGAAAACCGAATAAAAGGGGGGTGTCAACCTGTTATAATTTTTTCTTCCTTCTGATTTTTGGACTTCTTGTGTTACGTTCACAAAATAATTTCCGGAAATTTTAACTTGTAATTACAGGTAATAATTTTTACATTTGCATGCGCTTATAAAGGAGCGTTTTTGAAGTATCAACGACGATTTTCGGTTAACAGGACAACTTAAATTTGTTTGTCCATCAGTATTTGATTTGAGATCGTCCGATCAACTTGTAAAGAATTTATACATCAAAAAATAGAATCATATATGGCAATACCCGTAATGATGCCCAAGCAAGGGCAGAGTG
>JAISDP010000169.1 GCA_031264715.1 Bacteroidales bacterium | reverse complement strand
CCCACCGGTAGTCGTACTCCGTGGAGCTGGCGTAGCCGTAGGAATCCTCCACCCCGGTCACCAGCGTGTGCAGCGCGTCGTCGTATGTGAAGGCGTACCGCAGCCGCTGGCCCTTGTAGTTGGCCGGGCGCGTCACCCCGGTTATGTTGCCCGTGGCGTCGTATGTAAAGTCGGTGACCGCCTCCGCACCCCCGGCGTCAATGGCCTGTACCAGCTGCGTCATGTTGCCGCGTTCGTCATAGCTTGCGCGCCTCCGCCGCAGCGTCCCCTCCCCGCGGGAGGCTACTTCCACGCTCTCCGGCAGGACGTGCAGGTAGCGGCTGTGGTCGTGCCGGTATGCCGCCGTGACGGTTACCTGCCCGGCAGGGTCGTCCCCGGGCGTTTCCACGTACCGCTCCACGTTGCCCCAGGCGTCATGGGCAAACTGCTTCTCCATCGCCAGGCGTCCGCCCTCTTCATAGAGGTATTCCGTTACCTGCGCGGGCGCCGTCCACAGCCGCCCGCTAAAGAAGCGGGTGTAGGAGGCGGGCGCCATCGTGGCAGGATTCAGGGTGCGGTAGATGTTCACCGTCCGGCCCAGCGTGTCGCCTGCGGCGGTCAGCGTTGCCTCCTCCCGCAGCAGTCCCTGCCGGTATATGTTGTCGTTGTCGTATCGCTGCACCGTGCGCCGGTAGGGCAGTCCGCCGCTTTCCGTGTCGTGCTGCGTGGCGGTCACCGTGGCAAAGCCCAGCGGGTAACAGTAACGGAGAGTATTCCTATCCATCCGGCACTTATTTGAAGCATACCACGGCAGTGGACGCCTACCCGGCTTCTGCCAACGCTTACGGATTATATGATATGCATGGCAACGTACGGGAGTGGTGTTTGGACTAGTACGACTCCAATTATTATACAAGTTCCCCGGTCACAGACCCTGAAAATAATGCAGGATCGGTTTCGATCCGCGTACTGCGCGGCGGTTACTGGGGCAATTACTCCGGGTCCTGCCGTTCCGCTTACCATGTCTTTGCCCCCCGGCGAAATCTCCAGCATCGTCGGCTTTCGTGTGGTGTTTTTTCCTTAGTTCATCCTGTTGTCCCTTTTGACCCTGACAGGTCTATCGACCACTGTCAGGGTAGCGCGCGGAGCACCGTAGAGACGCGAGGCATCGCGTCTCTACTGACAGCGGTGGTAGAAGCAGAGAAGCAGCGGTGTTGACCCTGATGAATCTCCTACGGAGATTGGCGGATGTTGTCCGCATTGATTCTATTGATATGAATGCCCTGACGGGCAACGTTCCATCATTCGTCGTAGATGACCGTCATGGATGACAGATCGGTAGAAAAACGTGCGCCGCCTGTTTTTCCCCGTGGTAAAAATCCCGTCATGGATGACCGTAGGGGCGTATTGCATACGCCCGAAAACAGCAATCAAAAAAGGGCAAACACGAAGGTTTGCCCCAACGGTTTGCCCCAACGGTTTGCCCTTACTAAAGATCATTCACTGCACGGCAACACCCGAAGGGCGCGAAGTGACAGGCGATGACACCCGCCGCTGGCACACCTCGCCGGTGAGCGAAGGCGGTCGCGGGTGGCGGCATTAGCTTAAAAACCTGTCCCTGTGCGCCCATAATCCCAACGCAGGGTTGGAGATATAGAACACCTCTTCACCGTCGGACAATATATTGAACCCGTCGGCGAGTTTTTCAGGATCATAGCGTTTCACCATTTCGTCGAGGCTGGCATAGTGGAAATAGACGCTTTCGATCTCTTCGCGGGTTAGTTTGCCCGGACAATAGGTCACAGAGAAACGTCCTTCGCTTGAACCGTGTATCAGGTGGGCGGCAGCGCCAAGGTTATCACGCAATTCCTGGTTCTGTTCCACTGCAGCAAGCGTTTTAGGCGTACCTGCATAACCATATTTACGGATCAGGCGGTCGATTTCCCTGTCTTCGCCGAATTCTTTCAAGCCGGGAGCAAGTACAATCAGGTCGGCGCCATCGGCCAAGGCCATGCGGGTACGATAGATGCTTTTGTTGCCGAGCCATGTGCTTTTGAATTCTTCAGGGTCAAGCCATACCACAGCCTTTTTGACAGGCCGTTCCACCATTTCGAAATTGGTTTCGAGAGACAAGGCTGCTGCCAGCCGGAAACATTCGAAATCGTCGCCGGCATATAGCCCGCGTATCTGTAACTTGCCGCTACTGTCCTTGCTCACTACGGTTTGAATGTATATAATAGGCAAATGGCTGGTAAAATGCGTCGAAGCATAGTTAAGCACACTGCGGACAGGCGATTCGGCGCGGCCCATGATACGTTCCATGCCATACACGGCGCCTATGAAATGGCTCTTGTTGATCCCCTCGGCGCCGCCGGTCCCTACAAAGATATTCTTGTTGTAATTGGCCATGCCGATCACCTCGTGCGGAACCACCTGCCCGATAGACAGAATGAAATCGTGCCCGCCGTGTGCCAGCAGTTTGTTCACCTGCGCCGGCCACGTGTAGTCTAGCTTGCCTTCGGATACCTGCTGTACGTACTCCGAGGGGATGGTACCCACGGTAACTACGTCGTTGCGCCAATCGTGCACACGAAACAGGCTGCGGGGCACATTGCCGAACATACGGCTGATCTCGCTGTCGCTCATGGGAGCGTGCGTTCCCAGGGCAGGCAATACATCGGTGAGGGCATCGCCGTAATATTCCCAGGTCATCTCGGTGATGGTTCCCGCAAAGGAATGAAACCGGGTAAAGTCGGGCGGTAATGCCAGCACTTTCTTACGAACGCCCAATTTGCCGTATATTTCAACTAACGCGGCTTTCAGTTCCTCGCTTGTGAAAGCATAATCTTTTGATCCTTTTGAATAATAAAGCATGGTAAGTGATGATTAACAATTGATGTCGATGATTAATTTGACCGGAAGGACAAATATAACGGATTTTTATCAGAAATCATCCAAATTTCGTTAAACTGTTCAGTCCCGAAAGTTGATGATGAAAAACGGGAAAAACTTCTATATGGAAACTCCGGCTATTTTCTCGAAGTCTTTTTCAAAATGGTGTATCCGATCGTCCATTCGGTGTAATCGGCTTTGGCTAAATGCGCTTTGATGGATACTCCGAGTGTAAATCGTGGCGAGATTTGGTATTTGAGTCCTAACCGTTCGTAAATCCATGGCTGTTTGGGGTCGTCGCCTACCCGGTCGGTAATATAAAAACCCAGATGAGTGATGAGCCATACTTTTTTGTAGCCAATCTCGTGCGCCAGGTAGGTACCGAGCGCCATGTTGCTGTACCAGCGGGTGGTTGCTCTGCGATCCTCCGCCTTGGCGCGGTATTTGACCACATAACGTCCCCAGTCGAAATAAAAATAATCGAGCCCCAGCCCGAACTTGCGGCGATGGCTGGTTTGCAGCAACGCCGTTGTCGATACCGAGGAGCAATACCACCGGTTGCTTTTGTGCGGCTGGTCGATGTCGAAGTCGGTATCAAGCATGCGTACACCGTTGGCCCAGAATATCTGCCATTCCCATGCAGGTTGGTACGAATCGATGGGGAAACGGCGATAATTCTTTTCGCTGTTCCTGTATGTTCCGAACCGGTACGACAAAGTTCCCGACACCAGGTTGATCCCCTTGTTCGGCTTCTGGTACGAACCATTTGAGAAATGCTGGAAACTAAAGCCAAGGCCTAACGTAGAATATCCGCGTAAAGCAAACTCGGTTGAAAGCCGGATGTTGATGTATGCGTTATTCTTGCTGCCCACCAGGATGTTGTACGGCTGCGATTGGGGATCGTAAGCATTGAAATTATACGATATGCCCAGGCTGATGTCATAATGAACGCTGAACCATTTCCATCGCGCCATGGGGCTTGCGAAAAAAGCGTACAGAGCGGCAGGTTTGCCGAGGCCGGTCTGTTCGTCGTCGCCCAGAATGATGCGGTTCATGTTGCCCATGTAATACCCGAAGCCATACCGTGGATAGCGGAACGAGCAATCGAATATATTGCGGGCAAAATCACCGGTTTGCCAACCGATACGGAGGTCAAGCCCGACATAATAATTCTCGATAATGCTGCTTTCGTGGGTGTTCAACATACTGCCCACCTGTGTATTAATAGACAGGAACAATCTTCGGGGGTGCAACGTGCTATCGGTCGGTCCCGCTGCAACAGCAGCCTGTACGCCAATGCAATATATGAAGATTTGTATGTAACGTTTCCGGTTAAATGATGACTTCATAAAACTACAAATATAAGATAAAAATCTTATGCAGTCACCAGCTTATGAACGCAGCCCTATCCGCCTTGCGCAACAACAGGATTATAACTGATGGTAAAATAGAACGTCGATCCTTCGCCTATGGCTGATTTTACTCCCATGTTGCCACCCATCATCTGTGCCAGGCTCCTGGAAATAGCCAACCCCAATCCTGTTCCGTTCAGGTTGCGTAACTGTTCCAGTTGCCGGAACCGTTCGAAGATCACTTGCTGCTGCTCTTCGGGAATGCCGATACCCGAATCGGTGATGGCGAAATAGATCAGCCCGTCGCCGGGAATGGTGCACGAAACCTTTATGAATCCCTTATCGGTAAACTTCAACGCATTATCCATAATGTTCATGATGATCTGGCGCAACCTCGTCCCGTCGGTAATCACCACCGTATCATGCGGCAAATCGTCGAATAGCAGTTCCACCTTGTCTTTGCGCATCCGTTTCATTTGTTGGCGGTAATGAGCTTTTATCTCGTCGAAAAACTTGTCCAGCTTGCACGGTGCAAGGTTGAGTTTCATTTGTTCCGCCTCTATTTTCGATATATCAATAATGTCGTCGATCAATTTGAGCAGTATGTTGCAGTTTTCATTAATGACCCCGCAATATCTTTGTAGTTCGGTGGATGCAACCTCATTGGACAATAAATGCGAGAAACCGATAATAGCGTTCATCGGGGTGCGGAGTTCGTGCGATACGTTGGCCAGGAAAGCCGATTTAAGTTTGTCCGACTCCTCGGCCCGGTCTTTGGCGTTGAGCAGTTCCAGTTCCATCTTTTTCCGTTCGGTGATATCCTCCAGTGTCCGCAGGTATACCAAACGCCCGTCGATCCAGGTGATAGGCGTAGTTACCCGGTAAGTCCATGTATCTGTTTCCCGGTCATATTGCTCATGTGCCCCGACGTTAATACTTTTTATTTCCTGCCGGATGTCGCCTAACTTGTCTTCATGGTCGCGTACAGCGAGGTTGGCGAATAATATTTCGTGATTCCCCTTATCCACCACATATACGTGGAACGGCATATTGTCCAGCACCGTCCTGAGCGCTTGCTGTAGCAGGTATTGCGCCCGTTCCGACTTTTGACGCTGGAATACCGATGAGATAATCTGTGCGAAATTGATCAGGAGGCTTTCCTCCTCGTAAGTCCAGGTACGTTCGTTGTTGTATTCCGAAAAGCCGAGATATCCGCACAGGTTGCCGTTCACAAACAGCGGCAGTGTGACCAGGCTTTTCAAATCTTCCGGAAAAACGGTTTCCCTCAGGTACGGATTGATGTCCCTTACCCCCAGGTTGTCGATAATACCGGGATAACGCAGGAGAAGGCCGCCGGAAAAATTCAAAGTCCAAGGATTGAATAACTCGGTGGGAATTTGCTGTAGCCTGTTTTTTTGTGAAATAATACCTGTATTACACCATTCATACGTCATGCTTGATGATTTCCCGTCATCCGATTTTTCAATAATGAATACCTTGCTCACATCGGCAAACCGCCCTACTTCGGCAATGGCCTCATGAATCATTTCGGGAGTGATTTCGGCATGTTGCAGGGGAACCATGATGCGGTTGAGCAACTGCTGCTTGGCAAGGTTATATTCGATACGCTTTTGTGCCCTTGTTTGTTCGGTAACATCGGTGTAGGTGGTTACATACCCTTTGATGTGGGGGTTGTGCAACATATTGACGGCTACTGCTTTTACATTTGCCCATTCGCCGTTTTTCCGCCGGATACGGTAGTGGCAATCGGCTATTTCTTCGGATTGCAATACCGAATGCATATATGCTTTTACTTTGGAAACATCATCAGGATGCACGGGCGAATAAGCCGACTCGCCGATAAGCTCATCCTCGCCGTATCCGTATGTGGTTTGGCACGATGGGGTTACATAAGTGATATCGCCCAGTTCGTCGATAATCATCACCATATCCTGTAACTTGTCGACAATGTTCCGGAACCGTTTTTCACTGTCGGCCAGCGCCTGCGCCCGTACAACCTCGGCCAGTTCGTCCTGCACCTTCACCTTTTCCCTGATTTGTTCCGACAGTTCTTTATTCAGCATCAGAAGTTCCTGGTTCAACTGGTCGAACTCTTCCGTGCGTTGTTTCACCATCATCCTCAAACGTGCACGGTTGCGTTCCAGGTGATATTTTTGCAGGTACTCGGTTGTGATCTCCCTGATGGCTATGCAAAATGTTTTCTCACGGCCCTCCTCAAGGATAAAATATTCGGCTTGGGTATGCAGTTTCTCGCCGTCATACCGCATCACCACCTGCATACTCTTTTCCTCGTTGATGGCTGCCTGGTGCAGGAGCGGCAAGTCGGTCATATCCATCGACTGCTTGTACAGGGAATCTTCCAGTTGAATCTTCCGGAATACAACCCAGATATGAAGCCCTATGATCTGGTCCTTCCTTAAATTCGTAATGGTACCGTAATCGACGGCGCAATCGATCACCACTCCTGATTTGTTCACAATAAACACAGCATCAGCCAACTGCATGATGATCCGCTTGTATTTTGCATCTTGAATGCCCTGGCTCTCTATCTGCCTCTGGAGCCGGTCAACCTCTTCACTGAGACGTTGCATGGCCGATGAATCGGAACTTATAATAGGGTCATTGTCTTCCAACATGTTTCAGGCTTTTGATTATGTGCTCTATAGAACGACTAAATTTAAGCATAACACTGTATACGTAAAAACGAAAAGCGGGGTTACTGTTTTTCCCACAAAAAATCAGTTTTTCGCAAAAATACTGACAATCTGATACCCATTTCATTATCTGCGCGACTTTATCCTGTTCTTTACGATAGAGGCCAATTGTGCGACAAAGATATTATGGATTTCGTCTTCCCGAATTTTAGGTACTTTTGGCAAAATTCTTTCCAAGATGAATAATCCTGAACTTGAAATATGCGTATTTTCGGTTGCGTCTGCCGTATCGGCACAAAAGGCCGGCGCCGACAGGGTGGAGCTGTGTTCCGGTTTTGCCGAGGGCGGCCTTACGCCCAGCGCCGGCGCCATACGGATGGTACGTAAACTGTTGGATATCGAGTGTTACGTAATGATTCGTCCGCGTGGCGGCGATTTTTGCTACAGCGATACTGAGTTCGAGCAGATGCACAACGATATTGAGTATGCAAAATCCTGCGGCGTCGATGGTGTGGTGTTGGGCGCATTGCAACCCAACGGTCATATCAATATCATCCGCACCCGCGAACTGGTACAGCATGCCGCGCCACTCAAAGTAACGTTTCACCGGGCATTCGACCATGCCGTTGATCCGTTCCGCGCGTTGGATGACATTGTGGTGTGCGGCTGCTGCCGTATCCTCACTTCGGGGCAAAAAGCTACCGCTACGGAAGGGATCGAGACCATCGGAAAATTGGCGTCATATGCCGCCGGACGTATTGATATTATGGCCGGCAGCGGAGTCAGTCCTGAAAATGCCCGTAGATTCATTGAGGCCGGGGTACAGGCATTGCATTTTTCCGCAAAGAAAATAAAATCCGGCAGGATGATCTATCGAAACCCAGCCGTTCCTCTCATGCAGGCGGGGGCGATGTCGGACTACGACCTGGTTATCGCGGATGAAGAGAAAATCAGGAAAATGATGGAAGTAATCAGGAAAGCCGCGAATAATTGATGATTCAGGCGATTATAACGAGACGGCACGAAAACAGCAGTTTCGCAGCTTTTATTTTTATTTTACACGCCATACAAAATAATTCATAACTTTGTGGTCTTGAATATCATAAAAAACAGAGATCAATGACGAGTGCAGAGAGACAGAACCCAACATCAGTAAAACCGTTTATCATCGCTAATCCGATATACGATACGGTGTTTAAAAAGTTGATGGAGAATCAGCGGATTGCCGTATTCTTTCTCAGTACCATACTCGAATGTCCTGTAACGGAAGTCAATGTTCTTCCACAGGAGTTTACCTATAAAAAGGAAACGGACAAAGACGACGGAATAATTCCGTATTCGATCTTCCGGGTCGATTTTATAGCCACTGTCCGCGGCGCGGATGGCAAGTATGGCAAAATACTGATCGAAGTACAGAAATCCCTGGGAGTGACGGATGTGAACCGTTTCCGCCAGTATCTGGGAAAACAGTATTCCAAAAGGGATTCGGTGACCGTCAGTGACGGCGTCAGGGAGCTTGTTCTTCCGATCACAGCCATTTACATCCTGGGTACCCGTCTTGCCGACATCAAATGCGCCTGTCTGAAAGTCGAACGGATCTATAAGGATGTGATCGGGAA
>JAISDP010000157.1 GCA_031264715.1 Bacteroidales bacterium | reverse complement strand
AAAAACATTTTAAACAGATATAAGAAAAATAGCTTACATTTGTAACTGTATTGTTGGAATTGGAATATAAAAGTATGATCGGCAAAAAGTATTTCAAATTGAAATATCTTTTACAAGATACGTTTATTAGAGAGAAGATAGTACTCATAGTAAGCATGATGCAGGCGCTATATTTTTACAGCGCCTGTTTTGCACATGCCTTGCCGCAAACTGCCGACGATCATCCCATACTGATCATCAGTTCATACAATCCGGATTCATACAGTATATCGACCAATATTTCCGAATTTATCGAAGAATATAACCGGCTGGGAGGCGGTTCCACGGTTCATATTGAAAACATGAACTGTCGGAGTTTTTCCGAATCCCTTCTCTGGAAAGGACGAATGAGAGGCATCCTCAGTAAGTACCAGGGGCCTAACAGGCCGGGGGGTATTATACTGTTGGGGCAGGAAGCCTGGGCTGCATATTTGTCGCAGGAAGACTCCATAACCTCCAATATTCCTGTATTTTCGGCAATGGCAAGCAGGAATGTAATCATTTTACCCGACAGTAACATTTCGTTGAAGAATTGGATGCCCGAGTC
This sequence comes from Bacteroidales bacterium, assembly GCA_031264715.1. GTDB lineage: Bacteria > Bacteroidota > Bacteroidia > Bacteroidales > UBA4181 > JAIRLS01. The sequence continues at coordinate 9,025 of JAISDP010000157.1, read as the reverse complement.
CGTGGATTTTTTCTCCAGCACGTCCGTAGCGTCCGTACAGGGAGGTTTTTTGTACGGATATGATGTGGAACGCAACATCAACCTGATCCGGAAACTGTACCCTGACATCCGGAATATTGCATTTGTTTCCGACAACACGTATGGCGGGGTGTCCATCCAGGCTTTAGTCAGGAAAGAAATGAGAAAGTTTCTGGACCTGGAGTTAATACTGCTGGATGGCCGGGAACATACGATCTATACCGTTGTTGAAGCGTTGCGTTCGTTGCCGCCGAATACGGCTTTGTTGTTAGGAACCTGGTATATCGATGAGAACGACGGGTATTTCATGCGGAATGCCACCTATTCCATGATGGAAGCCGTTCCGTCCATGCCGGTCTTTTCGCTTACTTCGCTTGGATTCGGTTATTGGGCTCTGGCCGGCTACATGCCGAGCTACCGCAATTTTGGCAAGGATGTAGCGCAGCAGATCGTCGATGTGTTGTCCGGGCGCAATCCCGGAAACCAACCGACCATTGTTCCCAATCAATTACGGATGGACCACGGGAAAATAACGGAATCGGGCATCAACCAGTCCCTGCTGCCCCCGGAGGCGGAGTTGATCAATGTAACCCCGACATTATACCAGCACTACAAGTACCAGATATGGGTGGGTGTGGTGATCATTGCCATCCTGTCCATTGCATTGCTGTTCACAGTCTTTTTCTACGCCAGGACAAAAAGGTTGAAAGACAACCTGGAAGTTTCCGAAGCCGAATTACGCGCAGCCAAGGAAAATGCTGAAGAGGCCAGTCGTTTGAAAAGCGCATTCCTGGCAAACATGAGCCATGAAATCCGCACCCCGCTGAACTCCATTGTCGGGTTTTCGACCATACTGACCACAAAGGAATCTTCGATGAAGGAGCGGCAAACTTATTGCAAAATCATTCAGAACAACTCCGACTTATTGTTGCATCTGATCAACGATATTCTGGACATCTCGAGACTGGATGCGGAAAAAGTAGATTTTTGCTTCGAAAAATGCGATCTTATTCCATTGTTGTACCGGGTCATAACCACGATAGAATATTCCCCGAAGAACAACAACGAATTTATATTCAATCCCCGTTACGCAAGTTTCGAATTATGTACGGATGACCGGCACTTTCAACAGGTGCTGATCAATCTTCTGTCGAATGCCGCGAAATTCACAAAGAGCGGGAAAATAACGCTGGATTTTGAAGTTGATAAAGCCAATAACCGGGCGCTGTTTTCCATAACCGATACAGGATGCGGTATTCCTGCGGACAAACGGGATGCGGTATTCGAACGGTTCGAGAAATTGGATAATTATGCCCAGGGGACAGGATTGGGGCTTTCCATCTGCAAACTGATCACCACCAAATGGGGCGGCGATATCTGGATAGACCCCGATTATAGCGGGGGCGCGCGTTTTGTTTTTTCGCACCCGTTGAATATCAAAAATAAAGAGATACATGAATAAGCGCATTATTTGCTTTTTATCCATCTTCGCCGTGTCAGCCGGTGTTGCGCTGTCTCAGGTATCGGTAAAAGGCCGTGTGGTAGATGCTTCCAGCGGCGAACCGTTAACCGGCGCCGCTGTTTCGGTTCCCGGCGCCAGGCAGGGCTGGACTACCGACCTCGACGGCTGGTTTTCGCTGTCCGTTGCTCCAAATTCAAGTATCTGCATCAGTCATTTGGGATACAAGGGACAGGAAAAGTCGATCACAGGAACGGGTTCTGTAGATTTTGGCGTGATCATGCTGGAAACAGACGAATATTCGCTGGACGACGTAATCATTACCTCATCTGTTGCCGTTGCCCGGAAAACTCCTGTTGCGTTGTCGTCGATCAACAGCGCCCGCATCGAAGAAAAGATCGGGACGCAGGATTTTCCGGAGATATTGAAAGCCGTCCCGGGTATCTATTCAACCAGGAAAGGCGGAGGTTACGGCGATTCCGAATTAAGGCTGCGGGGCTTCAAATCGGAAAACATAGCCATGATGGTCAACGGCATCCCGGTCAACGACATGGAATGGGGCAGCGTGTACTGGAGCAATTGGGCGGAATTGGCGGATGTCAGCCGTTCGGTGCAGGTACAGCGCGGCCTGGGAGCATCCAAGCTGTCGGCCCCCTCGGTGGGCGGTTCGGTCAACATCATCACCACTACCATTGATGCGCAGCAGGGAGGATTTGTGTCCTGCACAATGGGCGATCACGGCTACAATAAGGTAATGTTCAAGGTATCGACCGGATTGACGGATAAGGGCTGGGCGATGACGCTACTCGGCGGCAGGACGCGGGGCGATGGGTATATCCAGGGTACTGAATTCAACAGCTACAGCTATTTTATCAATGTCGCCAAGCGGATCAGCGATCGCCACCAGCTTTCGTTCACGGCGTTCGGCGCGCCCCAATGGCACAACCAGCGCAACAAGAACGACGGGTTGACGGTTGACGGCTGGCAACAGGTAAAAAAATACATGGGCGAAAACAGCGCTTTCCGCTACAATCCGGCGTATGGATGCGGAATCAGCGGCGAGCGCAAGACCTCGGCGAAAAACGCATACCATAAGCCGCAAATATCATTAAACCATTTGTGGCAAATCAACGAAACCTCCAACCTGAGCACGGCCGCGTATGTGTCCATCGGCCGCGGCTACGGCTACAGCGGGCAAGGCTACAGCATGGAATACCGGAACAAATGGTACGGGGCGTCATACGGCTTGCTCAACATGCAACTGCGGCAGCCGGACGGCGCTTTTGCCTACGGCGACATCTATGCGATGAACGATACCAGCGCTACCAACGGGGCGCTCATGGCAATGTCGAAATCGGTAAACGACCACAACTGGTACGGGCTTCTGTCCACTTATTCCACAAAAATAGGGAAGTGTTTGCCCAGGCCGAACACAACCTCGAAAAACTGAATGTGTTCGTTGCGGGTTCCGTATCGAACTTTACCTATTGGCGCTACGACCGGTTTTATTATGACCGGGATCATGCCCGCTCCGGAAAAGAAAACTTTCCGGGTTTTACAGTCAAGGGAGGAGCCAATTACAACCTGACCGAAAGCCATAATCTATTCGCCAACATCGGCTACATAAGCCGTGCTCCTTTCTTTTCGGGCGGCGTTTTCCTGTCGGCGCAGGTCAGCAATATCGTCAACCCCGATCCCGTCAACGGAAAAATATTCTCCGCGGAGTTTGGCTACGGCTTTCAAAACCGCTTCCTGAACGTAAAACTGAACGCCTATCACACAAAATGGATGGACAAAACCATGACGAGGGGGATTGATGTAAATATCGACCAGGTCAGTTTGAACATGACCGGCGTCGATGCCATCCACCAGGGAATTGAATTGGACTTTTCGACCGGTCCCCTGGGCTGGCTGGATGTCACGGGAATGTTTTCGCTGGGCGACTGGCGCTGGACAGGCAATTCCACCGGCTACTTCTACGATTCGGGCGGGCAATCCGTGCAATCGTACGGATTGAATACGGTAACAGGAAAGATGGAAATAGCGCATGCGTCAGGAGCTCAGGCCGCCGACCATGCCCGCATGAGCGTCGACCTGAATGGTGTGAAAGTCGGAGGATCGGCGCAAACCACCGCCGCGCTGGGCGTAAAACTCAAACCGATGAAGGGACTTTATCTTGGCGTGGATTATTTGCTGTACGCCCGCAATTATGCCGACTGGAATTTCAATCCGTCGGACCTGGCCTTGAACGGTTCCAAAAAATACGAATCGCCGTGGAAAATGCCTTCGGCGGGAGTTTTCGACATCAGCGGCGGCTACAGCTTCAGGGCAGGCGGTTTGGATGCATCCGTATCGGCTAACGTATTCAACCTGTTCAATAAGGAATATATGGTTGATGCCAACGATGGAAGAGACCACAACAGGGAAACCGCGTATGGCGTGTTTTACGGGTTCGGCCGTACGGGTTCGGTAAAACTGAGAATAAGTTTCTAACGTTGAAATCCGGCGTATGTCTTTATCTTTCTTTCTGTGCTGCGAGAAATGCAAAAACCTCATTTTTCCGCAACCGCCTTCATCGTTTTAATGAGGTAATTAAGGTATTGATTTTTCCATCCTGCCGATATCGATATCCGGAATTCCATGGAATTTTTCGTCCCGGAGTCTCCGGCAACAGAAATTCCATGGAATTTTTCATCCTGGAATCTCTGGCAACAGAAATTCCACGGAATTTTCCGTCCTGCGATCGCCGGCGACAGAAAATTTCCGTCCGGAAATTTCTGAAATATAAAATAATAGGAACCCCCCAGGAAAAATATAGTTCCCGGTATTTTGAATTTTGTGATTTTTTTATATTTATTTTAAGAAAATGCTACTTTTACAGTTTCAAATATCATACAAATCACCATCAGTTATCCATTCATCTAAAATGAAAAAACTTGTTAATCTTTATTTTGCATGTTCGCTTTTTGCAGTTTTCGTTTTCGAGGCGCGTGCCGATGTAAAACTGCCTGCCATTTTCGGCGACAATATGGTGTTGCAGCAACAGTCGCAAGTTGCTGTGTGGGGATGGGCCAAGCCCAATACCGGCGTGCGCATTACCGGCTCGTGGGATAAGAAAACGTACAGCGTCACGAGCGATGCTCAAGGCTGCTGGCGGGTGAAGATTGCTACGCCGGCTGCCGGATTTACGCCCTGCACGCTCACCATCAGCGACGGAAAAGCCATTGTCCTGGGAAATATCCTTATCGGCGAGGTTTGGATTTGTTCCGGGCAGTCAAACATGGAAATGCCGATGAAAGGTTACCGTGATCAGCCCGTTGAGGGCGGTCCCGAAGCGATTGCTGCATCGGCTAACCCGGGCATACGCTGTTTCACTTTGAAGAAAGCGTCGAAAGCCGCTCCGCAGGACGACTGCGTGGGCGCCTGGGAAGTAGCCAACCCGCAAACAACGCCCGGATTTACCGCCGCCGGTTATTTCTTCGGACGTTTGATCAACCAGTCGCTGAACGTGCCCGTGGGGTTGATCCATACCAGTTGGGGCGGCTCGCGCATCGAAGCGTGGATGACGCCCAACTCGTTGAAAGACATTCCTGAAAAACCTGTCCCTGCATCCGATGCCGACATCAAGGTACAGAACGGTACGCCTACCGTGCTTTACAATGGCATGCTCCATCCCATTGCGGGCTATGGTATCCGTGGAGCTATCTGGTACCAGGGCGAATCGAACCGGGAAGAGCCTGCTTTATATGTAAAAATGTTCGACGCAATGGTGCGCGAGTGGCGTAACATCTGGGGTGTGGGCGAATTTCCGTTCTACTATTGCCAGATTGCGCCGTACAACTACGGTGGAGGCGTCAACTCGGGCTATATCCGCGAAGCACAGGCCAAAGGCATGACCACTACCCCAAATACGGGTATGGCTGTGCTGATGGATGCCGAGAGTACAGGCTGTATCCATCCGCCAAAGAAACGCGACGCCGGTGAGCGCATGGCTTTTTGGGCGCTGGCCAAGACCTATGGTCTGGATAAGATGCAATATCGCAGCCCCGAACTTAAATCGCTTGAAATAGAAGGGCGTGTAGCTATAGTGACTTTCGATATGAATGTCGATCCCGGACTGACCACTTACGGCAAGGAAATACTGAATTTCCGTATTGCCGGCAAGGATAAACGCTTTTATTCCGCCAAGGCTGCCTATTCGGGCAACAAGGTATATGTGTTCTCGCCTGCTGTGGCTGAACCGGTTGCAGTGCGTTACTGTTTCGACGATACTTCGGCTACAGAGCTGTTCACCGTCGAAGGCAACCTCCCGGTATCATCGTTCCGCACCGACGATTGGTAAGTAATTCAGGGGTTCGCATCAATCCTTCCTGCTCCGCTCGTAGAGGCAATAGTTCATCACGAAACGGATGTCGTTGTATGAAAACCGCTCGTCGACCGACTCCTTGATGGGCGCCAGGCGCAGGTTGTCTTCGGCAATGGCGGCCTGTACCCAGGGCAATAATTCGGAAAGTTTTTCCTGCGGAACAAGATCGGTGACGGGCAATTCGCCGGACAGCACAAATTCCGCCAGGTGCGACGCTACCGTTGTCTCGCTTATGTTGCGCGCCTGGGCGATTTCCTTCATGGAAAGCCCTTTGCGGAACAGGTCAAAGCTTTGCCCGGCCGACGGGATATGCATCCGTTGTTCCCCCGGCTGAGGGCGTTCGCGTTGCTCCGGCCCGGCTTTATTTACCGGCATTTTTGGCTTCGTCGTTTTTGCTGGTATTGGCTCTCCCGTTTTTATAGGAGTCCGGTACAGTCCTTCACGCTCCGGGATGGGCAAAACCAGTTCCCCGGCTAGTGGAATATCGTTGTACCTCACCTTTTTCATATTCTCAATAAACAATTTCAGGTCGAGTTCCAGGCCGCAAAGGTTCTTGTAGAATGTTTTCGCTTTCTTTATCTTAAAACCATTGATATACTGCTGCAAAGGCAAAAGCATCCCTTCGACGACGGCCTGATGGAAATAAGCCGCAGCCTTGCAGCAACGTTCGGCCAACAGCGCCATATCTGTTGCCGGTTGCTGCACGATGGCTCTCAATTGCGCCTGGAACCTGGCAGCCACCGCTTGTATGCGATAAGCCTGTTCCAGCATGTTTTTTGCAAGCTTTTGCGCCGGAACATAATCGTCCGAAATTTTCTCCTCCAGTAATTTGTTGAGATTGTGCGGGACACTGATCAAATCCTTACAATCGAAATACAACAGCAACCGTTCGTCCCAGAACCGTTTTTTCTCTTTTTCGAGTATCTGCTGCAATTCGGCTTGCTCCTTTTCCGACTTCGACAGTTGCACTGCCTGGGAGTCGGTTTGTACGCTCCGTTGTGTGATCTGCGAAAGAAGCACGATGCCTTCGAGCGATGTGCAGCGGCTCAGCGCCACGTACGCCTGTCCCGGGGCAAAAGCGTCGCCCGTATCAATGATAGCCCGCTCGAAAGTCAGGCCCTGGCTCTTGTGTATGGTGATAGCCCAAGCCAGACGGACGGGATACTGGACGAAAGAGCCCAGTTCCTCTTCCTCTATTTCGGCCGTTTCCTTGTTGAGCGAATACCGGATATTTTTCCATGTTTCCTTTTCGATGGCAATCACATCGCCCGAACCCTCGAGCCGCACCTCAATGCCGTCCTTGCCGATGCGTGCGATGGTTCCAAGTTTCCCGTTGTAGTAACGGCGATCCTCGCCCGTATCGTTCTTGATAAACATGATTTGTGCGCCTTCTTTCAAGGTAAGCGTCATTTCGGTAGGCAGCGAATATTCGGGAAATTCGCCCCTGATTTCGCCTTCGAAACGGTGCGCGGGAGCGGTCAGCCGGTTCAGCTCCCGGCTGTTGACGGCATCTGCCTTGACGTTGCGGGTGGTGAGCGTGATGTATTTCTCGCCGTCGGGCGGCCTGAAGCCCGCCTGATACTGCCGGTTGAGCGCCAGCAAATCGTCCCGCGTCAGTTCGTCGTTGCGCACGCGGTTGAGCAGATCCACGAAAGACTGTTCGCGCTGGCGGTAGACCTTTTTCAGCTCGAGGTAAACCGGCGGCACACGCTGCACGGCTTTTGCATGAAAAAAGAAAAGCGACTGATAGTGCCCGCGCAGGAAATCCCATTCCTCTTCCTTCACTACCGGCGGCAATTGGAACATATCGCCGATGTATAGCATCTGCACGCCGCCAAAGGGACGATCGCTGCGGCGTATGTAACGCAGCATGGAGTCGATGGAATCAAGCGTATCGGCACGAAGCATGCTCACCTCGTCGATGATCAGAAGCTCCAGGCGTTGCAGCATGTCGCGCTTGGCTGCCGAAAATCTGAACCGTTCTTTGGAATTGCGGAAGTCCATACCGGGAACAAACGGTTCGAACGGCAACTGGAACAGCGAATGAAGCGTCATCCCGCCGGCATTGATCGCCGCCACGCCCGTCGGTGCAGCTACAATACAGTTCTTGTGCGTGGCGTACCGAATATGTTTCAAAAAAGTCGTTTTCCCTGTCCCCGCTTTCCCGGTAAGGAAAATATGCTGCGAGGTCTGGTTCACAAAATCGGCGGCCAATTGGAAAACGGGATTATTTGAATCCGGGGTAATCATCAATGATCAGTCTGAAAATGGTTTCTGACGCCAAAGATATACATTTTTTTTAATGAGCGTAAAAATTCCTTTCCCGCAGGTACATTCCAAAATGTCGAATTATTTATACTACCTTTACGCCCATATTTTATACGGTAAACGATATGAAGGATTTATCGAACGAAACAGGCAACACAGGGATAGCCTGCACAGATAAAACAAACAAAGGATTTTTATGACCAGCCCCCGGTTATATTCCCTGGTAATATGCTTCACGCTCGTCCTGTTTGCTGTGTTTGCGGCGCTGTGGGTCTACGGCTGCAACCGCTATTGCATCCTGTTCTATCACGAGCAGATGCAGCTTTTCCGGTTCGACGGGTTGTATCTCCGCTCATATCTCGGTCTACCCGGCGGCTTATCCGGTTATCTGGGCTCGTTTCTCACGCAGTTCTATTTCTATCCCGTTGCAGGCGCCATGATCATCGCGGGCGTCCTCGCAGCTGTCTACCTGCTTTTCTACTCTGTTTGCCGGGCTTGCGGCAACATCGGACGGCTGTTCTTCATCCCGTTCATCCCTGCCGTTTTACTCTTGGGGTCTTTTGTGAATGCCCATTTCAACATGTCGGCGGCGCTGGGACTTCTGCTTGCACTGGCAGGGTTCAGACAGTACATTTCAATCTCCTTGCCGGGAAGGTATTTTGCAGGCTTGATACTGTTCGCTGTCCTGTATTTGATCGCCGGGGGGAACGCTCTGCTGCTGTCGGCGCTGATGTTCATTTTCGAGTTAAGTCAGCCTTTCTCCCCGCCCTGTTGTCCTCGGCGAGGCAACAGGAAATGGAGCGTCTGGAACAAATATCTTTATTTGCTGGCGTTGATGGCCGTGTCCGTATGGTTACCCCGGGTAGCCTGGCGCACGATTTATACAGTCCCCCTCCGCGAAGCATATTTTGCAC
>JAISDP010000150.1 GCA_031264715.1 Bacteroidales bacterium | reverse complement strand
ACCGACCACGAAAGATGCATCCAGCCATCTGCCTGTCACTCCTTTCATCGCCAGCATTTGCGAAACGATGAACGACAGCGCCGCAATCCAGAAGACAACGGCAAACCAGACGCGCTGCCGCCCCATGATTTCGAGCGCCTGCCAGCCGCGAACAAACAGGTAGATGTTTCCGGCGGCATAAATGCAAACTGCGATAAGGAAAAACATATAAAAGGATGTCTTCATTTTGATTTTTGATTTTTCTCTCACGAATTTCGTGCCAAAAATCGGGTAGTCCTCAACTTTGTCCCGGCAAAATCTCTCATCTTATTTCCCCGTCGGACTTACGTGAACATACTTTATGTAACTTTGTGTTTTATTTTGAACCATATGAACCGGAAACGTGTCCCTGTAAAAATAATTTGCGTATTAGCGCTTGGCTGGTTATCCTGCGGTTATGCGTTACCGCAAAGGATAGCCGTAATTGCCGATACGCAAGCGCCCCTGTGGGTGGAGATGCTATGGTCGGAAAACGAACGCAACGAGGAAGCCACCAGGATATTGTTCGACCGGCTACTGAAAGAACATGTGGCCGGGGTGTTTATGCTGGGCGACCTGGTGGCGACAGGCAGCGTAGAGGAGCAATGGACGCCGGTGGATTATTTTGTTGCAGCGTTGCGGCGTAAATCTACGGGCGTGTATGCCGTTCCCGGAAATCACGACTATTCTTTCCCGGCAAGCGAAGGTATTGCCGAGTTCTACAAGCGGTTTCCACGGGCGCGATCCATGGTACAGGCCTGCACGATCAACTCGGTGGCGATGGTGCTGGTGGACGCCAACTATGGCTGCCTCAGCCGCAGCCAGATGAAAGTACAGGCGTTGCGTTACCAACAATGCCTGGACTCGCTGCAAAATGATGCGTCGGTACGGGCAATCATCGTATGTACGCATCAGCCGCCCTACACCAACAGCACAGCTGTCAAACCCAGCAGGGACGTGCAGCAGCGGCTGGTACCCGCGTACATATCCACGCCCAAGGCAGTGCTGTTCATGAGCGGGCACTCGCACAATATGGAGCATTTTTGCGAACAGGGTAAGGATTTCCTGGTGGTCGGCGGTGGAGGAGGACTCGGTCAACCGCTGCTGGCCCCGAAAAAACGGAGATTCCACGACCTGGTTGACGACAGCAGTCGGGTCAGGTTCTTCTACATCATTATAGAACGGAAAGGCAACATACTAACCGTAAAGGCAAAAGGGATGCAGGCCGATGACTTTACGAAAAAGCTGGAAACGGAGTTGGCGAGGATAGATTTATGAATTTTGAATTATGAATTTTGAATTATGAATTGTTTTAATGTTATTTTTGTCGCTTAATAAGCAATTCCCGTTCTCCTTGAATCATTTGTCATCAGGTATTTTTTGTTCGAAGAACGCAATCTTTAGCGTGCCGAAAGTCATTGTGTGCTTCATCCTGTTGTTGCCGGGCTACAGCCTGTACGGACGTTCGATATGGGTAAGCCTGTACAACAGCCGGCAGGTGCACAGCATCGTGGTGAGCGCATACAACGGGCCGTTGACCGTAATGGCCGATGGCGGTCTGCAGTATACCATTGCTACAGGGCAAGCCGTTTATGCAACTTTGCGCGACGGTAAGATATGGATCAGCAACATGCAGGGGCAGGAAGGATCGTTCGAACGCTTGACGGTGCAAGGCGCCGACAGTTCGACCATTGTCCGTCTGAGGCCGGTATCGCCGCAATCGGAGGCTCGCAACTACGAGGGGACTGTAAGCCTGGGCGCTGGTGTAGACCGGATACAGTTGATCAACCGGATTGACGAGGATCGTTACATTGCCGGTGTAACAGAGGCCGAAGCGGGACAAGGGAGGGCCCGCGAATTTTATAAGGCCAAGACCATTATTTGCCGCACTTACCTGTACGGACATATCGACCGGCACGAGAACGAAGGTTTTCATCTGTGCGACGAGGTGCATTGTCAGGCATACAAAGGGCAATGCCGTGGCCGGAACATACTTCCGGCTGTGGTGGCTACCCGGGGCATTATCCTTACCGATCGCACGGATTCAAAACCCATCCTGGCGGCATTTCACTCCAATTGCGGCGGCGAGACCGAGTCGGCACAAAATGCGTGGCAGAACAGCCTGCCTTACCTGACGCCCGTGACCGACCCGTATTGCAATTCGTCGCCCAGCGCACGCTGGCAAAAGACCATTTCCCTCGACGACTGGATCGGCTACCTGGTGAAAAACGGCTACAAGCTCGATCCGAATACCGTAACCGATTTCAGTTTCCAGCAACTCCGGCGGATTCCGAATTATACAGTCGACAAGTTTATCATGCCCGTACGACAGATACGGACTGACTGGCAATTACGGTCGACATTCTTCTCCATCGCAGTGGAAGACGGCAACGTGGTGTTGCGGGGACGCGGTTACGGGCACGGGGTGGGCTTGTGCCAGGAAGGTGCCGCGGAAATGGGGCGTCGCGGCTTTAAATATGGCGAAATCATCAGCTTTTATTACAAAAACGTCAACCTGGTTCCTGTAAATACGTTACAGATCAGGGTGCCGGAATTTGATTGACCGTTGAAAATTGCCTTCGGCGGGCTCGCAAGCCCGGTTGAAATTTAATACGCTTTGCGTTCCATTATTTTATAAAAAGTCTCAAACTCAAAATTCAAAGATGAATATCAATTTTACAGGGATCCGAAAACATCAAAGCCGGATGCGGCCGTCCGTAACGAAAATTGAAAATCAAAAATGACGGAACGTATCATATTAGGCATCGACCCCGGGACTACCATCATGGGGTACGGACTGATCAGGGAGAAAAGCGCCGGTAAAGCGGAACTGTTGGCGCTGGGCGTGCTCGAATTGCACAAGTACGACGATCACTACACAAAGCTGAAAGTCATTTTCGACCGCGTAACCGGGCTGATCGACCAGTTTCATCCCACAGAGCTGGCCATTGAAACGCCTTTCTACGGGAAAAATGTGCAATCGATGCTTAAACTCGGGCGCGCGCAGGGGACAGCCATTGCAGCAGCTTTATCGCGCTCGCTCGATATTTACGAATATGCCCCGCGAAAGATAAAACTGGCTATCACCGGGCAGGGCAACGCCTCGAAGGAACAGGTGGCAGCATTGCTTCAAAAAATGTTCGCCATCGCCGAAATACCTGCCAACCTTGATGCTACCGACGGGTTAGCCGCCGCCGTATGCCATTTTTACCAGAAAGACAAGGCGCCGGGTGCACCGGTAGCTTCGGGCGGCAGCAAAGCCAAAAGCTGGAAAGAATTTATCAGTAACAATCCGAAAAGGGTGAAATAGGGCACCATATCATTAGCCCTGACAGGCTACGCAGCCTGACGCCGGCAGGCGTCTAATTTGGGTAACCCCGGGCTGGTCGGAAGATGTAATAAGCTCTGAAAGAGCGTAATCAATAGCGTAGGGCAACGCCCTACGAACCGGGGATGCACAATATCATTAAGCCCTGAAAGGGCGTAATCAAATGAAATATATCTGATTACGCCC
>JAISDP010000149.1 GCA_031264715.1 Bacteroidales bacterium | reverse complement strand
AACGGGGCGTAATCGGATATATTTCATTTGATTACGCCCTTTCAGGGCTTAATGATATTGTGCGTCCCCGGTTCGTAGGGCGTTGCCGGCGTTGCCCTACGCTATTGATTACGCTCTTTCAGAGCTTATTACATCTTCCGACCAGCGGGACATGCAGCAAAAAACAAAGCGGCCAATAATGATTTATAATCAATAATTTGACCGCTTTGCTTTGTACCTCGGGCGGGACTTGAACCCGCACGGACATTGCTGCCCACGGGATTTTAAGTCCCGCGTGTCTACCAATTCCACCACCAAGGCCTGGTGACAAAAAATCCCGATTTTTTATCGGGATTCGAGCGGAAAACGAGACTCGAACTCGCGACCCTAACCTTGGCAAGGTTATGCTCTACCAACTGAGCTATTTCCGCAAATGTGTAGTATTTATATATTTTATTAACGGTGCAAAGATACAAGAAAAATGATTTCTCCAAATAAAATGCACGAAAAAATAAGAAAAAATCTTATTGATCAGTCTACTTGTACAATACAGTTCTTTGCCTTCGAATCCTCACCCTCTGGAGTTACCGTGATATTAACTTTTCCGGGGGCAACGGCCTTGAGTTTACCATTCCTGTCCACCGTCACAATGTTTTCATTGCTGCTTTTCCAGATGATGTTCCGGTTGGTAGCGTTGGCGGGGAAAAACTCGACTTGAAGCTGCCCGGCATCTCCCGCCTTCATATTTATATAGCCCGGCTCGACCAGTATATATGATAAATTAACTATTTCGGCTAATACAGTGATATTACAGGTTGCTGTTCTGTTGCCGTCTTCGGTTTTTACGGTAATGATGGTTTTTCCCGGCGCCACGGCTGTCACCGCGCCTAAATTATCGACCCTTGCGATGGCCGGGTTGGAGCTTGTCCATGTCGCTTTCCTGTTTTTTGCGTTATAGGGGCTGATGTTGGCCGTAAGTTGAAGCGTATTCCCTGTTTCAATTGTTCCGGATGTTTTACTAAGCGTTATGCCGGATACCGGAATTACCGGTTTAGGCGTAACATCCACGTTAAGCCTCACGAAAACCGGATCGCCCGTAAGTTTGACGGTATTGCCGCCGATGGCTGTTTCTCTTTCGTCCCACGAGGTAGACGCCATTTTTGTTACATTCATTGATGCCGGGAACGTAAACGCGGCCGATGCTGTTTCGGACAGGTCCCTGTTGGTTTTGGCCCAGAAGACATAAACGTAATCCTTGGTTGCTGTGGAGTAAAACGCACTGCCGTCGATGGTTTCCGGGAGATTCAGCCTGGCGGTTTCAATTGCATCGTATTTCCGGTCGTTCAGTGTACGGCTCACAGTGCGCCAGCCGGTTCCGGATTCGTGTATGCGGAGCTGTCCGCTTCCCGGAGCATCGGGTATCGGCCTGTAAAAGCCCTTATAATCGTATTCCTCTCCATTTTCGTTCCATTCCTTGAAATCGATCGGGCAAAAGGGATAGATACCGCTGATATTGTTTCGTTGGGCAACCACGGCCATTTTGACCAGGAAATTCCGCTGCGCCTGTTCCGAACCGATATAATCGCCCACCCGTTTGTTGGGAACATTGGTTTCGGTAATAATAATCTCCTTAGCAGGATATTTTACCCCGTCGTAACCGTATTTTTTCAGCAAATCGATATACCGGCTGTTTTGGCGCACCACGGCATCCACGGCTGCATCCGAGTAGCGGGAATACCTGAATCCAAGTCCGCTCCAGTTTTTCAGGTAGTACATGGGGTAAATGTGGTAGCTCAGGCAATCGAACCAGGCGCCGCCTTTGTGAGGGTATTCGGCAGTGACTTTTCCGCCGTCGGGATTGTCGGTGTTGCGCAGGATGGCATCCAGAAAACTCTCGTAACCAATGCCTCCGACACAGATAAATGCATCGGGGTCGACAGATTTGATGATTTCGTAAGCAACCCGCAACATACGGATGTAGCTTTGAATCGGGGCATGAAGATTTACCAGCAACTCCGGATCGGGATCTTTGTCCCACCAGTTGCATTTTCCGTCAGGGCCATTGTGGGCACAGTCGGGCGAATAGGTAAAATCCGGTTCGTTTTTGATTTCCCAGAACTTGACGTTGTTCTTGTAACGCTGTACCACCTTGTATACATACAGGGCATAATAATTCTTGTCGTTGACGGGCGTCCCGTTTTCCCCGTTATCCCAAACAGGTTCATACAGGTTTTCGTATGATTCGGACGGTACGCCGGGAATGTACTGCTTCCGCTCGCGGTGTTGGTCCGACGGACGGTCGCCGATGAAGACCACATTGTTTTTCGTACCGATCCCCGTATAGTATTGAAAGGCGTTTAGCCTGATATCGTAGCCGTAAGTTTCCACAAAGTCCTCGTACAGTGCAGGCCGCAGGCTGGTAACACCTGCTCCTTCCCAGTTGCGGCGCTCGTTGCCCACCAGGATACCTGCAATATCCTCATCGCTCCAGTTTTCGTTATACCACTGCATGTTCGATCCATACAGGAAATATCCTGTGTATTTGTTGGCGCGGGTATTGGCATTATCGCCTTTCTGCAAAGGATCAGCCATTTCTTCGGCTTCATTTGCCAGGGAACTTGCATTTGCGTCCGGCCCCGACTTTTTCCCGCTTTGCGCATTGCTGCACGAGGGCAATAACCAGGCAATGAGTATAAATGGAATGTATTTCATGATATTATGATTATCTCCACGACTGCATCCGTTTCCACTTGAAATTCCGAAAAAGCCGGATCGCGGCGAACTTGGGAGTGGTTAAAAAGGTAAATTTGAGCAATGGTCCAATATTCTTCGGGAAGAAACTGAATGAATACCATGCATACAGGAAATAATATTTGATATAGGCAAAGAATGGCACTCGTGGCGGGTACGAAATCATTGTCTTATAAATATACGAAATATAGTGGTATTTGGGAAAGCCGGGGAAAATACCGGTAATCCAGGGAATCATGTTAAAATCCTGCTTCAAATCGGTATATTTCACGTTGGTTGAAAGTCCGGTACGGTTGATGCGGTAAACCGACATCGGCTCCGAAAAGAATTTGACAGGGCTATGTGCCGTACAAAGGAAGAACAAACCACGATCGCCTGAAAACACTTCGTTGGGCATCTTTTCGAGTTCACCGACCAATGACGTGCGGAACATGATGGTAGCCGTCTGGAATACGCAGCCGTCCAGCAGATCGTTCAGGTCGAACGAGTCCTTTATCTTTGCGTTGAAAGGCTTGGGATCACTGTCCCTGTAATCATATATCGACATGCACTGGTGCGCACAGGCGTAATACTGCGGATTAGCTTCAAGAAAATCGACCTGGCGCTGCAGTTTGTCGGGATCGGTCCAATAATCGTCGCCTTCGCACATGGCCATATATTTGCCCTGCACCCTGGGGTAAATGAAGAACTCCGAGATGGCCAGACCGCGTGAATAACGATTTTCCGTCTGGTACACCGGCTTAATGATGTCGGGGTACTTTGCCTCGTATTCGCGGATAATATCTGCATTGTTGTCGGTCGATGCATCGTCGTGGATCAGTACCTCGAAAGCAAAATTGGTTTTCTGCATCAGGAAACCATCGAGACACTGGCTGATAAACCGTCCATGATTGTATGTGAGGCAACAAATACTGACTAAAGGCGTATCCATTGAATTTTGATGATCAAATTGAATACCGGCAATCTTGCAGGTATCGTTCTTTATACGAAGTATCAATCGAATTTGTTATAGGGAATATGACAAAATATTTTTTCCGCGAATGTCGTAAGTTTCCATCGCCGGTGGAAACCCTTCTCATCAATGTTTTGCCGTTCCACCGTTGTTGGAAACTCCATAATAGCCGGACGGTAATGAATTGACATGCCGCCATTCCCAACAGGTACTCCATGTCGCGCTTTTTATTACTTTTGCATTTGAAAAGGATTTCCGGTTCTTCCGGGAATTTGGATCCGTAATCATTTCGTCATGAATTTCGTACAATATTATATAGACCGGTATCAAAAAGCGCGTCCCTGGGATTTGCCGGATTTCGCTTTCGATATCAAGGACCAGGCAATGGAATGGTTAGCAAATGCGTCATTCCCGTCGGCAAAGGATGAGAAATACCTTTATACAAAGATAGCCCCTGTTTTCGAACAGGAACTGGCGATGTACAGACCGTCGGCCGACGACCTTTCACCGGATATCCCCCAGATAATGCAGAGCGATATACCGGCGGTTGATTCGTACAGTATCCTGATCCATAACGGCTACCACCGGAACAACGACCCGATCCGCCGGCTGCCGGGCGGTATCATTGCGGGTAGCTTCGTAGGCATGGTCAAGCAGTTCGATCATGTGTACCACGACTTTTTCAATAATTACGAACTTTCGGACGATGTGCTGGTTAACCTGAATACCATGCTTTACGGCGATGGCTTTTTCCTGTTTGTTCCCGCCAATGTGAAACCATCCAAGCCGATACAGGTCGCCAACCTGTTCGACGGGCACAGCAATGCACTGATACAACCCCGGAACCTGGTGGTTATGGAAGCCGGGAGTTCAGCCGAGCTGCTGGTGAGCGACTGCACGCTTTCGGGCGAGCCCTGTGTATGCAATGATGTAACGGAGGTAGTGCTGGGTAAGGCAGCAACATTAGAGATGGTGCGGCTGCAAAAAGTAAACGGCAATACATGCCTGATCACCAATACAGCGGTACGGCAGGCCGAATCGAGCCGGATGAAAACACATTATGTGACTTTATCCGGGGGAATCGTCCGCAACAGCATGAAAGTAAGGCTTGCCGGCAAAAAAGCGGAACATGTTGCCGGGGGATTGTCGCTGACGCAACAAACCGAGCACACGGACAACGATATGCTGATGATACACGAATCGCCCGACTGCCAAAGCAATCAAATGTTCAAGTACATACTTTCGGATTCATCTACCGGGGCTTTTACAGGACGCATCGTTGTGGCTAAGGATGCGCAGAAAACAGTGGCCTACCAGCGCAGCAGCAATATCCTGCTGCATCCGGAAGCGAAAATGAATATCCGTCCGCAGTTGGAGATTGATGCGGACGATGTGAAATGCAGCCACGGAGCTACTGTCGGCCAATTAGACGCCGAAGCGCTCTTCTACCTGCGTTCGCGCGGTATCAGCGACGCCGAAGCAAAGAAAACCCTGCTTCACGCTTTTGCCCGCGAGGTACTCAACCATATTTCCTGCGATGCGTTCAGGGAAAGTATCCTGCAATTGATCACCGCTCAAGAGAATTTTGAATTATGAATTTTGAATTTTGAATTGTCCTTTCATAATTCTCTTTCTTCTTCTCCGGTAACGGCCGTTATCTTTCCAAACTCCTTCCATACGGGTGCGGCTTTGTAAGCATCCACCGCGCTTGCCGGTACCTTTAATGTACAGTCGCTTATATTGACACAGAAGAAAACGTTGCTGGCGATGTTCTGTGGCGTTGGGTTAAGGTTGACGACAGTGGTCAAGCCGTCGCAAAACAGTAGATCATTTTTAATATAATTTTGAACTCGGTTTGACAACCCCTGTTTCCTCAGGCTGCTCCAATCCAACAAATAAAAAACCCAGCCTGTTGGCCGGGATTTTTGAGTAGCGGGGGCAGGACTCGAACCTACGACCTTTGGGTTATGAGCCCAACGAGCTACCACTGCTCCACCCCGCAATATATTTTGATAATGAGTATTACCTTTCTTTTGCGCTGCAAAGGTAAAACAAAAAATAAAGTTTCCAAAAATATTTCTAATTTTGGAAAACAAATTCTCTGGCGATGGCTTTAATATACTTGTTATTGACCAGCAAACAAATTATTATGCCGAGCGTTTTTACATCTGTAGATATCTTGAACCGTATTTTTCTCACGTCCAAATATAACTTAATTGCATTATTGACTGTTTAGCATAAGAACAAAGTAAAAAAATGATATGGTGAATATCGATAATTTTATAATTTTTAATGGAAAGGTCAATGAAAGAAAGTAAAATTTTAAGAGTCATTATGCTGTCGGCAATAGTATGCATCGCATCAATCGCTTGCCGAAAATCCGGTGAAAGTCCTTCC
>JAISDP010000131.1 GCA_031264715.1 Bacteroidales bacterium | reverse complement strand
CGCTACGCACCGGTGTCCGAATGGTATCATGATTATGATGTAAAATTCTATAAGATAGATATTGAGGCCGATAATACGACTGCCAATGTAAAAGGCTGTGCGGAAATTATCGCGGAGATCGGCGTTCAGGGTTTAAAACAATTTACTTTGGACCTGGCTGAGCCTGTACGGGTCGATTCTGTAAGGATGAACGGACGGACGGCATCGTACCGTCGCGACGGCGACTTGTTGCGGATTCTTTCCTCCGAGCCCCTGCCGTCGGGTAACATCTGCCATGTGGCAGTTTATTATGCTGCTGTTGATATTAAAAGCGACGGTTTCTTTTCGGCAGTGAGCAACCGAAAGGATGCTACGTGGGATATCCCTGTTACCTGGACGCTTTCGGAGCCTTTCAATGCCAGGAACTGGTTTCCGTGCAAGCAGTACCTGCCCGATAAGGCCGATTCGGTGTACATTTTTGTTACTGTCCCTGCAAACCTGAAAGCCGGCGCGCCTGGAGTTTTATCGGCTGTAACGCCCATGCCCGGCGGCAAAATGCGTTACGAATGGAAAAGCCGCTATCCTGTGACCTTTTACCTGCTCTCCTTTGCCGTGGCCGACTACCGGGAATATACCGTATATGCACGTCCCAAGGGCGTAGATAAGCCCGTGCCGGTGCAGAATTATATATACAACCGCGAGGGGTATCTCGACAAATACAAGGCGCTTATTGATACCACTGCGGCATTGATCGAGCTTTATTCGGAACTGTATCTGCCGTACCCTTTTGCCGGCGAAAAGTATGGGCATTGCGTTGCCCCCATGGGCGGCGGCATGGAGCACCAAACGATGACCACACTCTCGGAATTTGATTTCCTGCTGATGGCGCACGAACTGGCGCACCAGTGGTTCGGCGACCTGGTAACTTGCGCTTCGTTCCAGGATGTGTGGATCAACGAAGGCTTCACCACCTACACCGAATACCTGGCCTTGGAGCGCATGGCTGCGCGCGAGAGGGCCTTGAAATGGCTGCGCGAGGCACATTCAATAGCTTCGTGGTCGCAGAACGGGTCGGTGTTTGTACCCGCGGAATCGGCCAGCGATCACTGGCGGATTTTCAGCATGAGCCTCAGCTACAAAAAGGGGGCTTTGCTGGTGCATAACATCCGGCGGATCATCGGCAACGACCAAAAGTTTTTCGATGTGTTGCGCGGATTCCTCCGCAAATACAGTTTTTCCGTCGCTACCGGCATGGATTTCAAACAATACCTCGAAGAACAGACCGGCATGAATTTCACCCTGTTTTTCAACCAGTGGTATTTCGGCGAAGGATTCCCTGTTTTCGACATATCATGGAGAAAGAGCGCCGGATACATCGAAATATTGGCCGAACATACCGGGTCGGCGCCTGCAACGCCGACTTTTGTTGTCGACCTGGAAGTCAGGATCGCCAAAGCCGACGGTACCGATACTTTGGTGCAACTGCCGATTCGCACCGGCCGCGATCTTTTCAGGATCAATGCAGGCGGGGATGTAACCGGCATTGAAGTAGATCCCGGTTACTATATCCTGAAACAGGTGCAGAGCAGCGCCCTGATTCGCGACTTCCCCACCGCCGACAGTTTCGTGCAGTGCAATACGTTCGTCAAAAGGCGTCAAAACCTGTCGATCAGGTTTGACGCCGAACCCGACCGCAATTGCCGTGTGACGCTTACCGATGCAACTGGCGGGAAAATATTTGCGGAAGCGGATGCGAAACGGAAAAGGGAGGTCACGCTCCCGATGGAACAGTTGCCCAATACGACTTATCTGTTGTATATACGGAATGGCAAGCAGTTGTATATTCGTAAGATTGTAAAATCAGCATATTAGAAATTTGATGTTTAAAGATTGGAGTCAGGACATCAAATATTTGTATATTTGACAAAAATAAAACTTTATACACATCTCGCTTGTTATACCCCAGGCTGTATGCATTTTCCATATCCTTTTGCGTCGTCAAATGCGCGCTAAGGTGCAAAGCACAAAATCATCCCGCGTGAAGTATAATCCTGTTAATGGAAGATGTTGAATTTGTCTGGATGTTCATATCATTGAAAATAGTCGCAATATAAAGGCATGATCTTATGCCGTTGAAAAGGTTCTACATATTACTTTTCCTCTATTGGCCGGTTGCATGCATTGTGGCAGGCGACAGCATTAGCCACACTGCCCGTCCCCGCATAGGGCTTGTGCTGAGCGGCGGCGGGGCTAAGGGTATGGCACATGCGGGCGCATTGAAGGTGATTGAGGAACTCGGCATACCCATCGATTATATCGGCGGCACCAGTATGGGAAGTATTGTGGGCGGCCTGTATGCGCTCGGATATACATCCGTTCAACTGGAAAACTACATGAAGGAAGCCGATTGGGAAAATCTGCTTACCGATAAGGTGTTGCGCCGGCACGTTTCCATATACGAGAAAGGTGAACGGAAACGCTACTGGCTGCAATTTCCGATCAAGGGCGGTAAAATCAACCTTCCCCTGGGAATCCTTACGGGACAGAACATATCGAACCTGTTTACCGAATTGGCAAGCCCGGCTTATGCCGAAGATGATTTCTCGAAACTCGCGATTCCTTTTCTGTGTGTGGCCACCGATATCGAAACCGGAACAGAGGTTGTACTCGAGCATGGGAACCTGGCTAAAGCAATGCGTGCCAGTATGGCCATCCCTTCGGTATTCACTCCCGAAATCATCGACGGAAAGCGGCTGTACGATGGAGGCTTGACCAATAACTTTCCTGCCAACCTGGTACAGGATAAAGGCATCGATATACTGATCGGCGTGGATGTGACTTCCCAGGCCGAAAAGACCGAACTCAACAACATCTATCAGGTAATGGAACAGGTGGTTTTCATGGCATCGCTGTCACTCAAGGAGGACAACAAGAAACTGTGCAAAGTGCTGATTACTCCGGATATATCCGAGTATACCGTTTCCAGTTTCGATGCTGTCGATAGCCTGGTTATGAGAGGTGAACGCGCTGCCAGGCTGCATTATAACGAATTGAAGGCGCTGGCCGATTCGTTACGCGGTTTCGAACCCGACAGGCCCAGGGATCAGGCTGTATGTCCGCAGCCTTTACATTCGTTTTATGTGGAAAATGTTGAAATCAACGGGCTCAAATACATATCGAAAGACTTTATGCTGCAGAAGATGGAACTGGATTTTCCGTGCGAACTGACATTCGCACAACTGGATGATGCCCTGGATAAAGTGAGAGGCACTCAGGTTTTCCACTCGATCGTATACCGGCTTAACCCTTTGCCCGACGGGTTGGTCGAACTCCAGTTCGATTGTGTTGAACAGAGCGAGAATGTGATAAGGATAGGCTTGCATTATGATAAGGAGTATAAAGCGGCTTTGCTGCTTAACCTGTCGCTGAGGAATGCCTTGCTGAACAATTCGAGAGCCGGGGCGGAACTGTCTATCGGCGAGAACCCGGCTTTCTCCCTGTTGTACTTCCACAGGCCGGATATCAAATCTGTCGGGAAAACGCTTTTCAAGTCGAAACTGACGCCCGATTGGTTGTTCCATATCAACGGTTACCGTTTCGACGCTTATAATTATTCGGGAAACCAGCGTACAACAGCCTATACCTTTTCCAGTCTTTCAACAGGTATCCAGTTGCTGATCAGCCCTTCGGTCAATAGTGTCATTGGCGGTGGCCTCGTCGGTGATTACTCGACCATCAAAACTCGGATAGGCAGCGATGTCAAGGAAATCAAATCCAACTACGTGTACCTGAACTACCAGTTTTTTTACGAGCGCGACACCTATAACAAGGACTATTTCCCGACAAGGGGAAGCAAATTCCGGCTGGAGGGGACATACAACAAGGGGCTGTCAAAAAATGTCCGTTACTCTGAAGGACTTATCGGGGTGATGTTCCGTTCCAATTTCGCTTACAGCCCGGTACGCCGTTGGACGATGCATTGGGGTATTGATACCGGATCGATATTTGGTACGGATGTTCCGCCGCAGTACATGTTGTACCTGGGCGGCGCTCCCGACAAGCATTTGCGCAACGATATAACCTTTGTGGGCATGAATTTTATGCAAGAGTACAGTAAAAATGCGTGGGTGGCGCACCTGAACAACCAGATACGGCTGTGGAGCAATGTTTACGTGACGTTCCGCGCCAACCTCGGGAAAACCGACAGCGAAGTAGCCGATTTGTTCGACTTCAAGAATATCCGTGCGGGCTACGGGGTTTCCGTACAGCTCAACAGTATGGTCGGCCCGGTAGGATTTACACTCGGTTCGTCGAATCTTACACATAGCCTGTTGGGCGCTTTCAATCTCGGATTCTGGTTTTAAAGCGTTTGTAACGTTCAATCAAGCGGAGTTCATTCCGCAGGGTGGTTGCATGCGTTGTTGACGGTCGGGCTTTCAATGCCCCGCAAGCGCCAAGCCTTTTCAGGGAATAAGAGACAGGCGGTGCGCGTTTTTCCTATTGATATGGTTTCCCTTAACGGGAAACGCGCACGGTATGCGCAAGCTTGCGTATATCAGTCCTCCCGTAAAGACGCAATGCGTTTCTATAGATATGGGACTGCAAAAAGCATTGATAGACGGTATTATTTAACTTCGACCTTGCGGCCTGACGCTTTCCTGTAATTTTCCTTTTCTTTAAATTTGGTTTTCATTTTTACCAGCAGATAGGGATTATCTTTATCGTCAGAAGTTACGCCCTTGAATTTGCCTTTAAGTTTTCCTAAGGAATTGTCGCTTTTTGCCCGCAGTTTACTTTGCTTTAAACCGCTAATTCCTTTCCATTCCACAATATATACGGCATCTCCGTAATTGATTGCAGAACTTGCATCATCATCATACAAAAAATAAATTCTTTCATCATTCCCGTTTTCTCTTTGCACAAAACGCAAACAGTTATCATTGTCGGTTTCGAAAGCCACAAAATAGACCTTATTCCCTGCTGCATCGGTTTCGGTTTTCAGTAATGCACCCATTGTACTGCTGGTTATCTGAATAATTTCTCTGGTAGAAGTAACTTTTAACTGTCCTGAAACCGCTACCTTCCCTATTATTTCAGGATCTTCGGTCTTTGTCAGTATGATGTTTCTCGATACATAATACTGGAAATCATTTATTTTCCCGACAGTAGAAGCCTGACTGTCAACCTTCTTTGTCATTGGCTGTGTTGAAGAACAGGCATACAGGGCGAAGATCAGGACTGCTAATGCAGCAACCGAAAAGTTTCCCCTGCTCTTATGGCATTTCGGACTGACCTTAAAATCAGGCCGTGCCCGCATTATTATTTTGCCTTCTTGATATAAGGCCACTAAAATGTAGCCGAATTTTCCCAACCGGCTCATGAGTTTTTTTGCTTCATCGTAAGGATATTCGGAAAAGTCGGGTTTGCCAAGTCCTTCTAAAGCTTTTGATGTTTCTTCACGCATAATCATTTAATTTATTATTTAATTTCACTATTGACCGACAAACTTTAAAAAGTGTCAGTTTTTATTTATATATTACTTATAACCAATATATTATAAATGCTATTTCTTGTTTTCAAAAAAGCTACCCCCTAAAAAATAGACA
>JAISDP010000073.1 GCA_031264715.1 Bacteroidales bacterium | reverse complement strand
AACTTTGCTATATTTGTTCCCAAATAAATATAATTATGGTTTTCGATTGGCCTCTTCTACAGCAGTTTTATGACGGATTGGATGCAAAGCAGCAACAAATCCGCAACATATTGAACCGTCCGCTTACCTTGACGGAAAAAATACTTTATACGCACCTGTCGGATGACATCCCTGTAAAGGATTATGTCCGTGGCGCTGATTATGTAACCTTTGCGCCCGACCGTGCAGCCATGCAGGACGCCACCGCACAGATGGCGCTGCTCCAGTTCATGAACGCAGGTATGGAACAAACCGCTGTTCCGGCAACCGTACATTGCGACCATTTAATTCCGGCGCAGGTAAATGCCAAAACCGATCTCGAAAAAGCAAAAGAGAGCAACCGCGAAGTGTACGACTTCCTGCAATCGGTATCCGACAAGTACGGTATCGGGTTCTGGAAGCCCGGGGCGGGCATCATTCACCAGGTAGTACTCGAAAATTATGCTTTTCCCGGAGGGATGATGGTAGGAACGGATTCGCACACGCCCAATGCCGGCGGATTGGGCATGGTGGCCATCGGTGTCGGCGGCGCCGACGCTGTGGATGTGATGGCGGCCATTCCCTGGGAACTGCGTATGCCGAAAATCATCGGCGTAAAACTTACCGGGAGACTCAACGGATGGGCGTCGCCCAAAGATGTGATCCTGAAATTGGCCGGCATCCTCACTGTAAAAGGAGGAACCAATGCCATTATCGAATATTTCGGCGATGGCGCAGCTTCCATATCGGCAACGGGAAAAGCCACCATATGTAACATGGGCGCCGAAGTGGGCGCTACCTGCTCGCTGTTCCCGTATGACGGGAAGATGGCGCGCTTCCTTGCCGCAACCGGCCGCAACGAACTGGTAAGATTAGCCGATGCCAACCGGATGCACCTGCAAGCCGATCCCGAACTGACGTCCGATCCCGAAAACTATTACGACCGGGTGATCGAGATCGACCTGGACACGCTCGAACCTTACATCAACGGCCCGTTCACGCCCGATGCGGCACATCCCTTATCGGCATTTGCCAAAGCCGTTAAGGACGGGGATTATCCGCAAAAACTGGAAGTCGGCCTGATTGGGTCATGCACCAATTCATCGTACGAAGATATGACACGCGCTGCCTCCATTGCCCGCCAGGCATTGGAGAAAGGCGTGAAAACCAAAGCCGGATTTATCGTTACGCCCGGCTCGGAGCAGGTGCGTTATACCGCCGAACGGGATGGTTTGCTGCAAACATTCGCAGCCATTGGCGGCGTTACCATGGCCAATGCCTGCGGCCCGTGCATCGGCCAATGGAAACGCCAAACGGACGATCCCACACGGCGCAACTCCATCATCACCTCGTTCAACCGCAACTTTGCCAAGCGCAACGACGGCAACCCGAATACCTGCGCGTTTGTGGCCTCGCCCGACATCGTCACGGCCCTGACCATAGCCGGCGATTTGACATTCAACCCGGCGACGGATTTTTTAGTGAACGAACAGGGTGAGAAAGTCCGGCTTGACCCGCCCCAGGGAATGGAACTTCCTCCTTCGGGCTTTGCCGTGGACGATCGCGGCTACATCGCGCCAAGCAAAGAAGGCGCTGCGGTGGCTGTACGAATTGATCCACATTCCGAACGCTTACAGGAATTACAGCCTTTTGACCCGTGGGACGGCAAAGATCTCAAAGACTTGCGCCTGCTCATCAAGGTATCGGGCAAATGCACCACCGATCATATTTCCATGGCCGGCCCGTGGCTTCGGTACCGGGGGTGTCTCGAACGCATCTCCGAAAACATGCTGATGGGCGCCGTGAATGTTTTCAACGGCAAAACCGACCATGTGCTCGATAACTCGAAGCCCGAAGCCCGAAACATATATGGTCGCGTGTCGGAAGTAGCAGCCGGCTACAAGCGGCAGGGCATTGGTTCCATCGTGGTAGCCGAGGAAAATTACGGCGAAGGTTCTTCGCGCGAACATGCGGCCATGGAGCCGCGCTTCCTCAACGTGAAGGCGATCCTGGCAAAATCGTTTGCCCGCATCCACGAAACCAACCTCAAAAAACAGGGCATGCTGGCGCTTACTTTTGCCGACAAGGCAGATTACGACCGCATCCGCGAAGACGACGCCATCGACATCCTGGGGCTGGAAACTTTTGTGCCCGGCAAGGCGCTCACCATAGCGCTGCACCACACAGACGGGACTCACGAAGAATTTCAGGCGCTGCACACCTGTAACCGGTTGCAGATAGAATGGTTCAAGGCCGGCAGCGCGTTGAACCGGTTGAAATAATATAATTAAGATGCGTTGAAATAAATGGATTTTTACAGGCTCATTAACTGATTATCGGCATTGGCATGCCGATAGAAAATTTTTAAATAGATATTTTGAATGTGGAGGAGAATTTCCGGCTGATGATTAAACAATATACTGCGCGTGGGATAAAATTGTTATATTAAAAGATAGAAACATGTCCCGTGAAGTTGAAAGTATATTCTGTGAAGTTAGAAGGACGCCCTTGCAACTTAAAAGGACGCCCCTGCAACTTAGAAGGACGTCCCGCGAACTTCACGGGATGCCTTCTCCGGTTTGCATGCGCTTCTTCCGTTTTCCGACGGTACATAATCGTTTTCCGTCCCGTATTCTCAAGTAAACAAGCAATTATATAAATAATAATAAAATCGAACCTTAAAAACAATACTCATGCGACGCCTTTTTACCTTATGGATGCTTATCCTGCTTGCCGGACATCGCCTTTCGGCGCAAATATCGCCGGAAGCCCTGCAACAGTGGGAAAACCGTAAATATTCCATGTTCATCCACTGGGGGATCTATGCGGAACTGGGCGGCGTGTGGGACGGGAAGCAGATTTCGCGCGGGCTGAGCGAGCAAATCCAGGCACATGCCGGGATATACAGCGATACATACGCACAGGTGGCCAAACGGTTCCATCCCGTTAAATGGAATCCCGATTCCATAGCGCTGCTGGCCAAACATGCCGGGATGCGTTCTATCGTGATCACCTCCAAGCATCACGACGGTTTTTGCATGTTTCATTCGAAATACACCGGTTTCAATGTGGTGGATGCCACGCCCTACAAGCGCGACGTACTCAAGGACCTTTCGGAAGCGTGCGCCCGCCACGGGTTGAAGTTCGGCCTGTACTTTTCGCTCATCGACTGGCATTACCCGCAGGCATCGCCCATCTCGAGCCATAACTCGGATTATATCACTCCCGAACATTTCGAATTTAATAAAAACCAGATAACCGAACTGCTTACCAATTACGGCCCTGTTTCGGAACTTTGGTTCGACATGGGTTCGCACAGTTTCGAGCAAAGCCTTGAGATGCGCAACCTGGTGCACTCGCTGCAGCCGGATTGCATGATCGGCAGCCGGCTGGGCAACGATATGAGCGACTTCATGGTGATGGGCGACAACCAGGAGCCTGATTATATCATCGGTGCGCCGTGGCAGTCGCCGGCGTCGTTTTTCCATGAAACATGGGGATACCGCTCGTGGCAGGAACGCGGCAACGAGGCTGACAAAATTCGCGAAAAGCTGACCAGCCTTATTCGCGTATGCAGCCGCGGAGGCAATTACCTGCTGAATATCGGTCCGCGCGGCGATGGTTCGGTAGTGGAGTTCGAACAGCGCGTGCTGCTGGAGATCGGCCGCTGGCTCGACCGCAACGGCGAGGCTATTTACGGCGCGTCAGCCGACCCGTTCCACGTACCTTTCGAATGGGGCGCCATCACTTCGCGCAGCGACAAACTGTACCTGCATGTGCTGGCACAGCCCAAGGACGGCAATATCGTGCTGCCCGGATTGAATGGAAAAATAAGGAACGCGAGCGTATTGGCCGACGGTACGCCCTGTACCTGCCAAAAGGACAGGAACGGTATAACGGTGAAGCTACCGGCAACGGTCGATCCCGCTCGGGAATTTAAGGTGATCGAACTGGCGTTTGAAGGCGGCTATACGGTTCCGCCGGTCAATATCGTTCCTTATGCCAAGGATTTGACGCTTGACCAGCATAATGCATTTAAATATTACAGCAACAGCGGCGTCGATTACAATTCACGTTACCAAAGCGTCGTCCGCGAAGAATGGACGCTCCTTCCCGGCGAAAATACCAAACGGACACCGGTACTGTACTATACCGACGAGGAAAAAGGCCGTACCATCGACCTGAATCTGGACGGACAAACCGTAAAGATCGCTCTGGAAACCGACACGGAAGTAAAGTTGAAGAACAACATCGCCGGCATGGGCTGGGGACCGATTTACCTGCAAGGCCCGCTACCGTCGGGCATTGGCGGCATCCACGGCGAAAGCGCCGACATCGATCCGACGCAACCCTGGGGACGGGCAGGCAAGGCGTGGGAACGCACCAGCTGGAAAAACAACGAAACGTACGTCATGCCGGGCGACCTGACACAGGCGTGGTACATGTTGCAGGAAATAACCTCGCCGGTTGACCAGCAAATATTGGTATCGGTGACTTCTGCAGATGCTGTGACGGCGCTGCTGAACGGGGAAATACTGGTTTTGCACAATAATCCGTATAAAAAGGAAAACATGCAGGACGTGGCGCTGCTCGATCTGAAAAAAGGGAAGAACCAGTTGCTGGTGAAATGCTTTTCCAACTTCCAAAAAGAAGTGCGCATGGGTATTGCTACACATGTTCCCCAGCATATTTATGTGAAAAAGCTGGAACCGGTGAAATTCCGCAAGGGTAAGTATTTCCCGGTCAACTGGAAACTGGGAAATCCTGTAACGCCTCATGAAACGCTTCACCTGCCTAACCTGAGGTTGAAATTCGAGTGAATGACTTATTCCCGGAAAGAATCAAAAACGAGTGAATCGCCTAATAATTCGATTAATTCGGCCGGTTAATTTTTTATTTGCAAAATATCTCGTAGGTTTGTATCGTTTTTTAGAGGAACAAGTCATCGAACAAATGCAGGCCTGTGGATGTTGAATATCTCCGGGTACGTGCTCAAGAAGTTTAAAACAATACGCATGAAGTTCAAGAAAGAAGCCAAAATAGCGGTCATCGTCACCCTGATCATCCTGCTTTTCTTTTGGGGATACAATTTCCTGAAAGGGCGGAATTTATTTTCCTCGTACAATTACTACTACGCAACTTTTGAGAAAGTTGACGGATTACAGAAATCAAGTTCGGTGACCGTCAATGGTTTTGTGATCGGATTAGTGAGCGATATTCAATTTACGTCCGAAAAACTCGATCAAATACAAGTGGAGATCGGGGTGAAGAAAAGTTTCAAAATACCAAAAAACAGCGTCGTGATGATTGTGGGGGATTTGCTCGGCTCCAAATCTATTGTCCTGCAGTTGGGCGACAGCCCGGAATTTGTAAAACATGAGGGCACATTACCCGGCGCACAGGCGCCGGACATGATAGACGCAGTTACCGACAAGCTGATGAAAACGCCGATAGGTCAGAAATTAAACAAGGTTCTTGTCTCCATTGATTCGGTATTGATGATTCTGCAAAATACATTTGACGGCCAGGCACAAAAAAATATTCAGGACATCATTGCGAACGTTGAAAAACTGGTGTCCGCCGAACGCACAAAAATCAGCATGATCCTGACGAATTTCGAGTCGGTATCGGGCAACCTGAAAAAGAGCAATGAAGACATCTCACAGGTGATTGCCAACCTGAACCGTTTTTCGGAAGCATTGGCCGCTTCGGATGTGAAAAATACCGTGGACAACGCAAACCGCAGCCTGACGCAGTTGAACAGCCTTCTTTCGGGCATCAGCGAGGGGCAGGGGACGCTTGGGAAACTGGCCAAAGACGATTCGGCATATATATACCTGCAACAGTCGCTCAACGATTTGGATAAATTGCTGATCGACCTGCGCGAAAACCCCAAAGACTACGTTCATTTCTCATTGTTCGGAGGGAAGAAGTCGAAGAAATAGGTGGCGCTGATAACGCTTCGCGTGGTTTGCCCGGAAATTTTTCAATATGAGGTAACTTTTGCGTTTGCTATACGTATAAAAACAGGAAACAGCTTTTCCTGTTTTTGAAGAGGGAGAGAGACGATTGTTTACATTGTCGTTGAACAGCGCTTTTCTTTGACGGAGGGACGGGGAAGGGAACAAAACAATATCAACATCAACCATGAAGAATCAATTGAAAGCAACTCTCAATAATGGCGTGGAGATGCCCATGCTGGGATTCGGGACATTTAAAGTGCCTGACGGCGAAACAGCCGTGCAATCGGTAAAAACGGCATTAAGCCTGGGATATCGGCACATTGATACGGCAGCCATATACGGGAACGAATGTGGCGTAGGCGAAGGCATCCGCCAAAGCGGTATCGACCGCAAAGATATTTTCCTGACCAGCAAACTGTGGAACAGCGACCAGGGGTACGATTCTACGCTTCGCGCGTTCGATGCGAGCATGCAGCGATTGGGGTTCGATTACCTTGACCTTTACCTGATCCACTGGCCAAAGCCCCTGAACAGGGAGACATGGCGCGCCATGGAAAAGTTGTACAAAGAGAAACGTATCCGTGCGATCGGCGTTTCCAATTTCCACGTCCATCACCTCGAAGATCTTTTTACATCCTGTGAAATCAAACCCGCCGTCAACCAAATCGAGTTCCACCCACGGCTGGTGCAACAACCCCTGCTCGATTTCTGCAAAAAACACCGGATACAATTCGAGGCATGGAGTCCGCTGATGCAGGGTAAAATATTCGATATACCCTTATTGAAGGAATTATCGGTGAAATACCGGCGCAGCATTTCACAAATCGTTCTCCGGTGGGACGTCCAGATGGGCGTGGTTACTATTCCCAAATCGACAAATTCCGAGAGGATCAAGGAAAATATGGGAATATTCGATTTTGAGATCATTGAAAAGGATATGAACGACATCACTGCGCTCGATAAAGGTCAACGGGTCGGCGCCGACCCGGATAATTTCAATTTCTGAATAAGCCCGATATGATTATTCCGATGCACACCAAATTCACCGGACGAATTAAAAACTGCCTCCCTGTTTTACTGATATTTGCCTCGTCATGCGCCAAGGAGGTGTATACCAGCGAGGATGCGGTCAATTCGAAACGCGAAGCGCAAAAAACAGGACTTACCGTGATGATCCGCGACATCAACAGCCAAACGACGGATATGAGCGGTTTTTCGGTTACTGCTTCGCAATGCGGCGAGGACATCAAAAGCGTTACGTCAGCCGATGGTATTGCCAGCCTGATGCTGGTAAAAGGCGATGCCGTGCTCCAGGTGGAGAAGGAGCATTACGTGGCCGTGACTGCGGTAGTAACCACCGGTGCAACCGTGACGGAACGCAACAATACGGTGGTGATCATTCCTGTGTTTGCCGATGAACAGACGTCGGGAACACTCGATGGAACGGTTTCCGTGAAAATGACGCCCTCGGACGAAGAACCCCTTGCCGATGCGCTGGTAAGCATCGATGTAGATATGAATGACCTGATGCGGCTGGCTTTTCCGGGCATGAGCGGTAATATCGACAAGTACCGGCCAGGAGCATTGGCATATTCGTCGGCCGGCCTGATGCAGCCGGTGCGTACCAGTGTATCCGGCGCTTTCCGGTTTGCGATTCCCGCCACCGTAGCCGACCTTACGTATACGGTAAATGTCCACGAAACAGCATTGACGCAGCATGTCAACCGGACTGTGGTTACCAACGGGCGGAACAGTCCGGTGATCTTCTTCCATCTGACGCCATACGAGAAATGAGAAGGAGGAGGCTTAGGATGCCTCAGGGAATCAGCCCAAAGTTATCACCCGGTCGCACTGCTTGCTGATCAAATCCCCGTAATTTTCCCTTTCGCGAATCAAGGTAACCTTGTCCTCATCCACCATGTATTCGGCCGGGCGCGGTTGAGCATTGTACTGGCTCGACATCACCATCCCGTAAGCGCCGGCGGTGAAAACGGCCAGCCTGTCTGCCGGCGCTACCGGCGGCAATTTTCTGCCTTTTGCCAGGTAATCGCTCGATTCGCAAATCGGGCCTGCAATATCATATTCCATCAAACCGTCGAAATCCGGGTCAAATCTCCGTTCGGTTACAGAAAACGCTTCTCCGGGATTCGCCGGCCAGATGAAATGATTGGCGTTGTAAAGGGCCGGCCTGATCAAATGATGCATTCCCGTGTCGGTGATGATGATATTCCTGTCCTGATCAACCTTTTTGACGTATTGAACCGAAGTAACAAGAATCCCGGCATTAGCGGAAATAGTACGTCCCGGCTCCATGATGATCTTGATGCCATTATCGGCAATCGGCTGCAACAAAGGCGCTATCGACTCCGAATATTCATCCCACGACGGCGACGCGCCATCTTCATAATCAGCGGCATATCCTCCGCCAATGTCTAAGTATTTAATCGTAAAACCTTTCTCTCCCAGTTTCCCAATGAGGTCTATCATTTTCGTAATAGCCCTGGTGTACGGTTCGGCCGAATAGATGGGGGAACCTATGTGGATATGGATGCCGGTAAGTTTCAGGTAATCGCTCTTTCCGTGTGCTTCGAAGAAAGCGGGCACATGTTCCAGGTCGACGCCAAACTTCCCTCCTTTTTTTCCGGTGGTTGTTTTGTCATGCGTGTTTTTGTCGTATTCATCGGGATTTACCCGAAGCAACGCGTTCATTATTTTATTTTTGCCGCGTGCAATTTTTTCGATCCGGATAAATTCCGGTTCCGACTCTACATTAAAAAATCCGATTCCGCTATCGATTGAAAGTTCTATTTCTTCGGCGGTTTTTCCCACGCCTGCATAAACAACTCTATCGGCAGGCACACCGGCCCGGCTGCTTAGAAACAGTTCGCCGCCGCTCACAATATCCATCCCGGCGCCAAGCCGAGCAAGACCTTTCAGGATCGCAAGGTTATTACAGGTTTTTACGGCAAAACAAATCAACGGGTCGAGTTCCTTGAAACTTTCCTTAAATCGCAAAAAATGCTCCTTAAAGGTGTTCCACGAATACAGATAAAAAGGTGTTTTAATGCCGGACATCCTGTCCAGGTCGATTTCCTCGCAAAATAACCTGCCGTTTTTATACTTGAAATAATCCATTGACTTCTATAAAATGTGATGTTTGTGGC
>JAISDP010000029.1 GCA_031264715.1 Bacteroidales bacterium | reverse complement strand
CCTTTCAGGGCTAAGGTGTCCGGGTAGGTATTCCTTCCATATCTGCTCCATCAATTTTCCGGCAAGGACGGTAAAATCCGAAGTCTTTCCGCGCCAGTACGGATGTTGGTCGGACGTATCGTTACGGGCGGCATCCATCTGCTGAAGGAATTCGACACACTCGGCGGGAGCGTCCACTTGCATGAACATTGGCAGCATCTTGTGACAAAGCGACTGCACTTGGTTGAAATCGTTATTGGCAACTGCTTGCCGGAGCGTCTGTATGTTGTCGGTAGTGGTATTTACGAATACTTCGAGCACTTCGGCAATGGCTTGGCGGTCGCCATCGAACATCTCCTCGAGCAATGCGAATCCACTTGCTGCCGGCGCTTCTCCCGGGTCGGCCGCAAATTTGGAAGTAACAGCGCCGGTTAATCGCTCTAAATCATGCATCGTAACCGGTTTGTGCAGGTATGCGTCAAATCCGGCTTCATGAGCTATTGCTTCGCTGTAACCGTCCCGTCCGGTCATCATTACCACGGTGATTTCTACACCGTTATCGCGGATTTTTCTGAGTATATCGGTTCCTGACACATCTCCCATCTCCATGTCGGTGATCACCATATCATATTCCCCGCATAACGGGTTGAAGTCGGCCGGACGATCGTACCTGTCTACTGTATGTCCCAGCTTCGCCAACATACTTGTGAGCATTACCAGCAGTGCGGGATCATCATCCACCAGTAAAATCCTTTTGGCGTGCTCCTTCGTTGTTTTTGCAGCGGCAGCCCTTGCCGGGATCATTACTTCGGTACGGGTACCCTCGCCCACAGTGGACGTCACATCAATCGTCCCATGCAACAGTTCCACCAAGCCCTTTACCACGTACATTCCCAGCCCGCTACCGGGCGCGAGCGCTTTATTGGCATCCACCCGCACAAACGGCTTGAAAAGCGCATCCATCTGGTCGGCAGGTATCCCGGCGCCGGTATCGCTGATGCTGAAACATATCTTTTCGCCATCATAGGCCATGATGAATGTAACGTTGCCTTTTGACGCATATTTGATCGAATTGGAAAGCAGGTTAATGATGATTTGTTTAATTTTCAACGCGTCCGAATGAATATCCAGGCCTTTGTCGATATCGAAACGGCAGTCGAAAGCGAGATTCTTTTGCCGGGCAAGCGGTTCGAACATGCCGGCCGTTTCGGTGCATAACTGCCCAAGGTTGAAGTCGCTGCTGGCGGGGGTTAATGTGCCTTGCTCGAGGCTCGAAAACCCAAGCAGGTTTTCGAGCAGCGCCATGATATGCTTACCCGAGTTTTGCATCGACTGTAGCGGTTCCTGCGGTATGGAAGTTTCGCCACGCCACAGTTCGAGGTAACCGAGTATCGAATTGAGCGGTGTTTTGATGTCGTGCGATACTGACAGCAGCAATTGATGCCGGCTCTCCATGATTTGCCGCGTACGGGCATTGGCTTCCTCCAGCGCTTTACGCGCCGCCTTGCCCTTGTTCACATCGCTGATGATCATCAAAATAAAAATCAGTATGAGCGCCAGTGAAATACTTCCCACTACAATGGCGGTGGTGAAGCTGTTGCGGATGAGTTCCGCGCTTTTCCGCGCTTCGATAAGGGTCGCATTTACCGTACGTAACGACAATTGATGGAGCAGGCCGGTGATTTGCGACGATATTTCCTGGTCGATGATGATCAAACGGGTTACTTGCATCTCGATGGCCGAAAGCTGTTCGGCATAGCTTTTACTTGCCTCTTCCGCAATGATATTCATGCCCGACAGTATATCCTCTTTGATATTGGGCAGTTTCACCGTATCGGTTTTGTGGGTTGTAACCTTTACGATGGAGTCCGGTTTGCTGCCGGGCGAAAACACTTCACCAACCCTTTCCCAGAAACCCTTTTTCGGCAAACGGTGTACTATCGTATCATTCACAATAGTAGTCACCAATAAACTGTCTTTCAGTAAGGCAGAGCCAATGCTTTTCAACCGTTTTCCAATGGAATCGACAGGTGCATGGTTATCGAACATGCTCTGTAGTCCGGCAACAACAATACTTTTTTTCAACAAAAGTGTGCCGATCTTGTTCAGGATGCTGTCCTGTTCGGAGATGATTCTGAGTGAATCGGACAGTAGCGCCACTTCCCGGTATGACCCCCAATGTCTCCTGTTTGTAGAGGTAACATAAGGGTTGGCCTCGACTTGTGCCTGGTTCACGGCAAACACAAATTCGTTGGTCAAGGCCAGGGCATGGTGGTATTGCTCGATGTGCTCACGCTGGATGTCGATGTCCTGCCTCAGATTGTAGATATAAATAACCATGATCCCGCAAATTGCTGCAACAACCATGTATATGAGTATCGCCTTTAGCCGGATGCCTGTTTCAATTTTCATGATGATGAGACCTTTCTATTTAATTTTTGAGTCAAAAATAACAAAAAATGTAAGCAAGCGAAAAGAAAGCGGTCGGCTAATTGCTAAAAAATTTACTACCTTTGCCGCAACAAATAAAACATGGAAAGCACTGATTGAACGGATGATCGCTGATTAGTCCGTATCATCCGTGTTCCATTCATCAAAAGTCAAAAATAAATATTATGATCACAACAGAGCAGGTAAAAGAACTGCAGGAGCGCGAGGATGCGCTGAGGAGGTATCTTTGACGTCGAACGCAAAGAGATTGAGATAGAGGAAGAAGAGGAAAAGACGCAAGTTCCCGGTTTTTGGGACAATCCCAGGGAAGCGGAACAGCAATTGCGTAAAGTATCGGCGCTCAAGGATTGGTTGACCGCTTACCGCAATGTGAAGCAGGAAGTGGATGACGTGACTGTACTGTATGATTTTTTCCGTGAAGGGGAAGCATCCGAGGATGACATTCAGGCACAATACGGCTCAGCATTGCAAAGCATTGAGAAGCTGGAATTCAAGAACATGCTCCGCGCCGAGGAAGACCACATGAGCGCCGTCCTGAAGATCAATTCGGGAGCAGGCGGCACCGAAAGCCAGGATTGGGCCGAAATGCTCATGCGGATGTACATCCGTTACTGCGAACGCAGCGGGTTTAAAGTCCGCGAAATGGACTTCCAGAAAGGCGACGAAGCCGGCATCAAAACCGTAACCATAGAGGTGGAAGGCAACTATGCTTACGGTTTCCTGAAAAGCGAAACAGGCGTGCACCGGTTGGTACGCGTATCACCGTACAATGCGCAGGGCAAGCGCATGACTTCGTTCGCATCCGTATTCATCGCGCCGTTAGTGGATGA
This sequence comes from Bacteroidales bacterium, assembly GCA_031264715.1. Lineage (GTDB taxonomy): Bacteria > Bacteroidota > Bacteroidia > Bacteroidales > UBA4181 > JAIRLS01. The sequence goes on along the minus strand of JAISDP010000029.1, from coordinate 9,049 downwards.
CACCATCGAAATAGAAGTAAGCCCGACCGACGTTACCTGGGAAACCTTCCGTTCAAGCGGCGCCGGCGGACAGAACGTCAACAAGGTAGAGACGGGTGTACGTTTGCGGTATAAGTACAGGGACGAGAAAACCGGAGAGATCAAAGAGATCGCCATCGAAAATACCGAGAGTCGTTCGCAGTTGGGCAACAAGGAAAACGCCATGCGGATTCTCAAGTCGCAGCTTTACGAAATGGAGTTGCAGAAAAAGCGTGAGAAGCAAGCTGAGATCGAAGGTCGGAAAAAGAAAATCGAATGGGGCTCACAGATCAGGAGTTACGTATTTGACGACCGGCGCGTGAAAGACCACCGCACCAATTACCAGGTATCCGACGTACAGAGAGTGATGGACGGCGACCTTGAAGACTTCGTAAAGGCCTACCTGATGGAATTTGGCGATCAATAGAACACGAAATGGCGCGTATCAAACATTCTTAACCTCAATTCTTCATTCTTCATTTTTCATTCTTAATTCATTGTTCACGCATCTTTCCATACGCAATTATGTCCTGATCCAGGAATTGGAGATTGACTTCCATAAGGACTTATCCATCATTACGGGCGAGACCGGCGCCGGGAAATCTATCCTGCTGGGCGCTCTTGGCTTGCTTACCGGACAACGCGCCGATAGCGGCGCTTTACTCGACACCTCGAAAAAATGCATCGTGGAGGGTATATTTGACCTGCATACGGCTGTCTGGAAGGATTATTTTGTGACGCGCGAACTGGAATATGAACCCGAAACAGTGATCAGGCGCGAAATAGCTGCCGACGGCAAATCGCGCGCTTTTATTAACGATTCGCCCGTCAACCTTTCTATTCTGAAAGAATTGGGCGCTCAGCTGGTCGACATTCATTCGCAACACCAGAATATCTACCTGCAATCGCCGGCTTTCCAGCTGGAGATTCTTGACGCCTATGCGCAGCAGACCGATAAGGTCGCCATGCATGTACGCGCTTATGCCCGCTACCGCAAGTTTCAGGCGGAGCTGGAAGAACTGCAGGCAGCGGCCGGGCAGCAACGCGCCGAACTGGATTACCACCGGTTCAGGCATGACGAACTGGAAGCCGCCAAGCTACAGGACGGTGAGCAGGAAGCATTGGAGGAGGAATTAGACACGCTCACACATGCCGGGGAAATCAAAACCGGGCTGGCGCAGGTAAACGCACTGTTGGATGCCGATGAGCTATCGGTGGCGCAGATGCTTAAATCAGCTCTTTCCACGCTGTCGAAACTTCAAGGCATATACCATCCGGCGGAAAATTTCAAGCAACGCGTTGAATCGTCGTTGATTGAATTGCGCGATATTGCCGCTGAAACCGACCGCATTGCCGAAACGATGGAACATAATCCCGATCGACTGGGAGAGGTGGGCGCTCGACTCGACCTGTTGTACTCATTGCAGCAAAAACATCGGGTATCATCCGTAAAGGAATTAATGACCATCCGCGACGAACTGGATGCCAAAATACGCGAGATCAACGATTATGATACGCGTATCGGGCAGGTGCAGGCAGTCATTGCCCAAAACCTCGAGCAGCTCGAAAACATGGCCGCAGCCATTTCCGGCAAACGGCAACAGGCGATCCCTGACATTGAGGAGCGTATTCTTGCGCTGCTTGTGCAATTAGGCATCCCCAATGCCATCTTTAAGGTGGAATTGTCGCCAGCCGGACAATTTACGCCCACAGGCACGGATACCGTATGTTTCCTGTTTTCGGCCAACCGCCAGCAAAACCTCCAGGAACTGGGCAAGGTGGCATCGGGCGGCGAAATATCGCGGCTGATGCTCAGCATCAAGGCTGCCATTGCGGAGAAGATCGCCCTGCCGACATTGATTTTCGACGAGATCGATACGGGCGTATCAGGTGAAATAGCCGGAAAGATGGGGAGTATCCTCGAACGGATGGCGAATTTTGCCCAGATCATCAATATTACCCACCTGCCGCAGGTAGCCGCTAAGGGCAGGCATCACTACAAGGTATACAAGGAAGACCACGGCGCCATAACCCGTACCGGAGTTCGCGAATTAACAGACAATGAACGCATCTTGGAAATTGCCGGGATGCTCAGCGGCGAAAAAGTGACCGAAGCGGCAATGGCAAACGCACGACATTTGCTGGGAAAAGCCTGAGATCAACTGTGGATTTAGTTTTTGGTGCCCTGTCCCTTACCCTGTCAGCGGTCTCTGACCCTGACAGTGGTGGTAAACATATCCGGACTGTCGCCTTCGGGTTCGGGATTTGACACCTCTGACAGGGTCTATCGACCACTGTCAGGGTATTTCGCTATTCCGGGAAAAATCCGTTCGGCATTGGCATCAGTGATGCTTGCTGCTTCATTGGCAGACATTGATTTGAGTGCGGCTATTTTCTGTACTATATTATATACACAGGCGCTTTCATTTCGTTTCCCGCGGAAAGGTATCGGCGAGAGATACGGGGCATCCGTTTCGGTAAGGATGTGTTTCATATCTATAAGTTGCACTACGGTTGCCATTTCGGTATTTTTCCAGGTTACGACGCCTCCGATACCCAGCATGAACCCAAGTTGAATCACTTCTTCGGCCTGGCGCACGTTGCCGGGGAAACAGTGGAAAACGCCGGTCAGCGAACCGTCCTGTTCCTTTTTGAGCACGGCCATTACCTCGTTGTACGATTTGCGACAATGGATGGAAAGCGGCAGCCTGTATTTTTTTGCCCAGCCAATTTGTATGCGGAAGGCTTCCAGTTGCTGGCCGATATATTGCTTGTCCCAATGCAGATCCACGCCGATTTCGCCGATGGCTACCACTTTTGTATGATCCAGGTATGCCCCGATCACCTCCAGTTGCTGCTCGAAATCCTTATCGACCGAGGTCGGGTGGAGTCCCAGCATCGGGAAGCAGCGACCGGGATATTGCCGGCATGTATCCAGCATGGGCTGTACCGTTTGCGCGTCAATGTTAGGGAGCAACATGCGCCCAACGCCGCAGGAAACAGCCCGGGCAATCACGGCATCGCGGTCGCCGTCGAACTGTTCGTCATATAAGTGGGCGTGCGTATCTACCATGTTAAACGAACCATTTGACCAGGATATGCTTGATGCTTTCGGGATTCAACGGCTTGGGCAAATGTCCGTCCATGCCGCTGTCGGCAATATGCTTGATGTTTTCCTTTGTCAGGGTGGAGGTCATGGCGATAATCGGCATTTTGTATCCTTTCATGCGCAACATTTCGGCTATTTCAAAGCCGTCGGTGGGTGGAAATTTCAAATCGATAAAAATGACGTCGTAGGCCTTATGATTCAATTGATTGATCAGGTATAGCGCGTTTTGAGCAAGATCGACCTCGTAACCAAGTTTTTTGAATATTACCCGCGCTACCGTTTGACTCAATGCGTTGTTTTCGGCGATCAAAATCCGGAGATCCTTGCGCACAAGTTCGATTACAGGCGTCTCTTCATCCGACAGGTTGGGAAAGTGGGTTTTCAGGATCGAATCGTATATGGACAGGTCGTTACTTTTGATGAAATAGTAATCCATATTCAACAACTTTGCCTTGATGTAATTGCCTTTTTGACTGGATGTATCTACCAGCGCATAAAGGCAACGCCCCGTTAAATCCTTTTGGTTGATTTCATCGGCTATGGTAAAGGTCATTTCGCTGGTTGTCGTGGCGATCACCACCACCTGATACCGGCTCTTATCGATAATGAGCTTATTGATCAGCAAGTCGGACGAGTCTTTATCGTAGATGAAAACATCCGTGTGTATTCCCTTTCGGTTCAGGAAATTGGCCAGATACTGCATCTGGTGTGTGTCCGAAGTGATGATCAGTATATTGACCTGCCGGTATGCAACGATGTTGGAATAATCCAGGCATTTGTCACATGGCTGGTCGGAAAAGCAAATGATGGAGAAGGAAAATTGCATTCCGGGAGCCGACGGGTCGGTTGAGATCGGCGACGGACTGGCGGCACGTAGCGTTCCTCCCATAATGCTCGCTAATTTCCTGGTGATGATGACGCCCAGGCCGATGGAATCGCCCTCTTTGGCACGGAGGTCGAGCGAGAACAGGTTTTTGAGCTTTTGCCGCGGCATACCCCGTCCGGTATCTTCAACGGAACACCTGATCAATATTTTCCGTCCCTGCAGTTCGGTAGTTTCCAAAGATATGCGGATAGCGCCTTCGTCGGTGAATTTGACGGCATTGCTCAATAATTCGTGCAATATCTGCCGGAAACGTTGCGGATCGCCCACCACATTGTGGACGGCCGATAAGGCAATATGCACGTCAATTTCGATTCCCTTCTCCCGACATTCGTCCCGGTATGTTTCCGTTACCTTTTTGATTTCTTCTGCCAGGCTGAACGGCATTTCATCGAGAATGATCCGTCCGGCCTCGATGTCGGCATAATCCTGTACATCGTCGATCAGTACGGACAGATCGGCGGTTAACCCATTGATATACGCAATATGCTTTTCTTCGGGGAACTGCTGCAACAGCAAAGCTCCTGCATTGCGGACATTACCCAGCGTTTTCTTGACATCGGTACTTATACGGCTCAGCAATTCCGATTTGGTGATCTCGGAATGAATCGCATCTTTCAGGCGCTGCTCCATTTCTGTGACATCCCAAAAGGCATCGATCGTATATTTAATCTTATCCAGTTCCATGCTCATATGCCTTCTGCCAAGGCATATTGCCTTACCCTCCCGCTCAAACTTACAGAGATCCCATTCCGCATAGTCGTGTTGAAAATGGAAGGGAAAATTCACCTTGCCGCTATCATCGCGGAAAGCAATGCCGTCAAAAATTTTGAGAAAGTAATTGTTGGCAGTATAAAAATGGCCGTTGCGGTTCACAATGAATGCGATTGGCGCATAACCGTAAATGGTTTGCAGCAGATTGTATCTCCGGTCCTTATCGTCGACCGTATTCCTGTTTTGAATGATGATGTGGTTCAGGATGTACGCTGCGGCAATGGCTAAAGCGACCAGGATCACCAGGGCAACGGCAAATGCAAGGAACGATGAAACGATCAGCGGCGAAATATTACTGCTGAATGCAATCCCCAGGCAATGTTCGGGAACCGCCAGGCTTTCGTAGTAAGTCACGACGCGTACCGACGGCGATTCGCTTCCCTTGATCCGGCCTGTGACAAAGCCCGATTTTTGTTCCTGTATTTCCCGGCAGATATCCTTTGCGTTCGACAATACCCATTCGCCATCGAGCGGAAGGGTGAGTGCGGTTTCTTCGTCGAGAACGGAAGTCGGCCATACATCGCTATTCTCAAGGTAGAGTTTAAACAGTTCCTGGTGCAGCGGTACGATGTCGAGGTTTACCGCCACATTGCCCGCCAGCATGTCGTCGCGGTATACAGGCAACACGATCGAAAAGGAATTGTTTTCGATGGCGATGCCCGTTTCGGATCGCAGCGTATTGATGGCGCGCGACTTGTAAGTGTCCTGGATAAATTCGCCGGTTTTATCGCGGTACAGGTTGAACACGTCGCCATACATATCGAAAACCGATATTCCCTTGATGTAATAACTGTTTTCTATGTAAAACCGTTCGAGTTGCAAAATATTACCGGCATGTAGCTCGATGATATCCTGGTCCAGCATACCGTCTTCGCCGATGACAGGCATAACAATATACGGTATCTCTTTAACGCGGGATGCGATCACCTCTAATTTCGTTTTCGTATCGGATACATACCATACCATCAATTCCTTTTTGGCCTCCACCTGCATCACGTATTTCCCGTGCAGGAAGAAACCGCTCAAAACAATGAGAAGCAAACAAATGCCCAAAGGTATGATCACATGCTTTTTCATCTATATCTTATATAATAAAAGTTCATCCTTAACGATATTTACTTTGCGGATCCTCCATTATGTTCAGGTAACTGCGATAACGGGATTCGCTGATTTCGCCGTTTTCCGCCGCTTCCATCACGGCGCAGCCCGGCTCGTTGATATGCAGGCAATTGTGGAACGTACAGCCTGCCGATATTTTAAATATTTCGGGAAAGAAATGATATAACTCTTCTTTCTCAATATGTATCAACCCAAACCCCCTGATGCCCGGCGTGTCGATGATGTATCCGCCACCCTTCAGGGGGAACATCTCGGCAAAGGTCGTGGTATGCTTGCCGCTTTTATGATAGTCGGACATGTCGCCCACCCGCGCATGTAACCCGGGATCGACCGCATTGATCAGCGACGATTTACCCGCGCCCGACAAGCCTGCAACTACCGATACCTTCCCTGCAACTGCCTGTCGCAATGCGTCGATGCCGATCGACCCTGTTGCCGATGTCTCGATGGTTTGATACCCAATTGTACGATAAATATCCTCAAAATGTTTCACATGAACCATTTCTTTTGGCGAAAACAGATCAATTTTATTGAACACAAGACAAACGGGAATCCGGTATGCCTCAGCCGCCACCAGAAACCGGTCGATGAACTCGACCGGGGTTTCGGGCAGGCGGAAGGTTACCGTCAGGAAAGCCATGTCGACATTAGCCGCAATGATATGCGACTGTTTCGACAGGTTGGTCGATTTGCGGATGAGGTAATTCCTGCGCGGTTCGATGTCCCGGATCAGATCGTCCTCGAGCAAAACCCTGTCGCCTGCCACCACCGGACTGGTGCTTCTGATGCCTTCGGTACGCAGTCGCCCTTTCAGCTTACATTCCACGCAGCCGCCACCGTCCTTTCGCACGGTGTACCAGCTACCCGTTGATTTAATAACAATTCCCTTTTCCAAATATTTCAAAAAATCAACTCCCTGTTTGCATCATTCATTTTCCGGCTGGGCGTCGTCGCTGTTATTATTGTTTTTGCTGCTGCTACTGTTCTTGCGCTGCGACAGCAAGCGGTCATATTTCTCTACCAGCACATTCATGTCGGACACAAGTTCCTTATAGATATCCTTGTTGCGCAAACCGATAAATGTATTGATGGCGCCTATAATGCGGTGGTATACGACGTCGGTTTGTTTGCGGACAGTGGCCATGGAGGGCGATTTCGTGCTTACCAGTTGCCGACATTCGGCTTCCAGCGCCATAAACCTTCGATTGGCTTCCAGCAGTTTGTCCAGGTGTTCCTGCGCACCGGCAGCTTCCAGGTCGGCGCGGTAAGGTTCCAGTTTGTTGCCGAGTGAGGTGATCATGGCGCTTTCGGCATTCTCGGCCAAATTTGTGGGGTTACCCGCGCTTTTCACCGTTTTCATTACCCGCTGCGCGGCGTCATACTTTGGATCCTCTTCATCGTACAGGATCGTTTTCAGGTGATTGAACAGTTTGCTGTGCATCTTGTCGCGATAAGTGTCGGCGCGGTTCTTTTCGCCGATCTTTTCATTGGCCCGCTCAATGGCCATCGCGTTTTCTTCAAGCTTTACCTGGCCGTTCAGTTCCTCATACGAGGACGACAATTCCCCCGCTTCGAGGTTGTGTTTCAGGAAAAGTTTGCATCCATCGGTCATGAATTGCAGATGCTCCGGATTACGGAGATTTCCGAGCTTTAATTTGAGTATCATAATGGTTGTTTTTATTTGGTTTGAAAAATTAAAATATATCAGGAAGCAAATGTAGCATAAAAAAACATACATCGCTACTGTTGTCCGTCGGAACAATAAAACATTTTTGAAAAATGTTTCCATCGATAATGGAAAGGTAAAAAATTTATAAGAAAGGCTTCCATCGGCGATGGAAAGGCAAAAAATTTATAAGAAGGACTTCCATCGACGATGGTGAGGTAAAAAATTTGTAAGAAGGGTTTCCATCGACGATGGTGAGGCAAAAAATTTATAGGAAGGATTTCCATCGGCGATGGTGAGGCAAAAAATTTATAGGAAGGGTTTCCATCGGCGATGGTGAGGTAAAAAATTTATAGGAAGGGTTTCCATCGGCGATGGTGAGGCAAAAAATTTTTGAATAAGATTTCCGTCCGGGACGGTGAGGCAAAAAATTTTTAACCACTGCTGTGCGGTCTGACAGGGTCTGCAGACCTTATCAAAACCCCGTATGGGGTTTCATATGATGAATCTCCTACGGAGATTGGTTGGCGTTTTCCGCATCAATTCTATTGATATGAATGCCCTGACGGGCAAAATACGCACGGAATGTTTCGCTCTTGCGATTGGATGCCGGAAGGTATCTAATGTTGATAATCCCGTGTAAGCGAAGTACAACACGGAGTACTACGGAGGACAGCGCTCTCCCGCAACCCCGTAGTGGGTTGAACTGCTTCGCAGTTCGGACGGCGACCTCGCCGTCCTCTACCCCCGGGCTGCGCCTGCGGCTTGCCCGGGGTTATCCAAATTAGACGCCTTCCGGCGTTACAAGACGGCTGGTAGAAGAATCGGGCGCATTTCCCGTCAGGGGAACCATATCAATAGAAAAACGTGTGTCGACACCCGAGCCAAAACCCCGTATGGGGTTTCATATCATGAATCTCCTGCGGGGCTTAATGATATTCTCCGGTTCGTAGGGCGTTGCCCTGTATCATTTATTGTAGCAATTGCAAATTGCCTGGTATTTCAAGCGGCATTACAAATGACCGCTTAACGTCGCGGAGTGAATGTCCCGCAACCGCTACGCCCTGTCAGGCCTGAAAGGGCGTAAGTAATTTTATCCTCAATGCAACAATTTATTTCCGGGAAACAAAACAAAATATAAAAAAATATTAAAAAATGGTAACTAAAAAAAACAACTATAGGAAATTTTATATATTTTTGCCTCAAATTTAAAACTGAAGCAATTTTGTATTCTTTTCCTGACATATTAAAGTTTGTGTATCCCACGGATAGCGGGGTTTGGCACGCTTTTTGCAGAGAGAGACTAACAGGTTAGTTTAACTGCCTAAAATTCAGCACATTTCATTTCAATTTCGTTCTATGGGGTACGATTTGGGGCGGATTCAAAGAACTGTTCCGACCGGTTTTGTCCGGCCCATGTCTGCATAAAACTTCAGTGCAAAAATACAACTGATTTTTCAAAAAAACAACATTTTTTTTC
>JAISDP010000024.1 GCA_031264715.1 Bacteroidales bacterium | reverse complement strand
CCTTTCAGGGCTTAATGATATTGCGCATCCCCGATTCGCAGGGCGTTGCCCTGCGCTAATGATTACGCCCTTTCAGGGCTTGGCGTTTGCGCGACATTCATTCCGCAGGGCGTTGCCCTCAATAATTAATGTCTTATAAGTTATATTTTTTTACCCCTAAAATAAAAAATATGAAGAACTTACGTGTAAAATGGTTAAAAATAATGGCAGTGGCCTTATGCAGTTTTTTTGTAGCGGGCGCTTCTTCCTGCAAAGACATGAACGACGTTCATCAGGAGTATGTCCGCACCGGCATTTATCCGGCAAAAGCGGTGGATGTTGTGTCTGTTCCTGGAAAAAACAGGATCAAGATTGCATGGGCTGCCGGTGCGGATAAAAGTTTGACCGGCGCCCGCATTTTCTGGCAGAATTACACGGAATCATACGAAACGGATATTCTTCCGAATATGGATTCCGTCCGTTGCATCATCGGCCCGCTGGCGGAAGGCAATTATTCCTTTATCATTCATACTTACGACGACAAGGGCAACAGGTCGGTTCCGGTGGAAGTGAACGGACGGGTGTATGGCGACCAGTACATCAGTACGTTGCTCCCGCGTGACATCGCGTCCCTGAACAGTGCGGGAAATACGTACAGGATTGACTGGCAACCGGCGTCGGATACGACCATGCTACATACGACGGTGACCTATACCGACCATGGCAATGCCGCCCATCCGGTGGAGCGGTCGCTTCGCGTAAGTAATGACGCCATGCAAACGATCCTGACGGGCGTCAAGGCCGGGGAGTCGTTTTTTGTCGCTTCCACTTTCCTGCCCGGGCTGGATGTGGTCATATCGCCGAGGAGGCAGTACGAAACCGAAGAAGTGCCGTCCGGCGACCAGATAGAAGATGTGTCGGGCGACAGGATTCCCGTATTCGCTCAGTTCGGAGTTCCCTTGCAGGCAAGTACCCCGGCAATGTACCGGGAAATGGCGGATGCCGGATTTACGCATAATTGGGGGGCTATGCAGGGACAAACTTATAACGCTACGGACTTTACTACGATGTTGGATGCCGCTCAAGGCACCGGTATCAAACAGTACCTCATGGCAAGCCAATATAGCGGAACGTTGGAAGACATGGTGACAAAATTTAAGGATCATCCTGCACTTGGCGGCTATTTCCTGTGGGATGAACCGCATGTATCCAATTTCGTTACGGTAGCCAACTGGATGACGAGAATAGAAGCCCTTGACCCGGTGCATCCCTGTTATGTGGTGCTGTTTCCGAATTATGCAAATGCCGTCCAATTGGGCACAGGCGTCAATGCGGAAGTGATTTGCACCAAGGCGGAATATGAAGCATATGTCCGGCAATACATGCAGATGGTTAGTCCGCCGTTCCTTTGTTTTGACCATTTTGGCGTCAGGGAGAACAATGGCCGTCGTACCGTATGGGAAAGGTATTATGAGAATCTTGAGATCATTGCCGATGAAGCTAAAAAAGCAAACATCCCGTTCTGGGGATATGCTCTTTCCTCTTCAATCGCCGGTTTTCCGATACCCACGCTTGCCGACCTCCGTTTGCAGATGTACAGCAACCTTGCCTACGGCGCACAGGGGCTTAACTATTACGCTTACTGGAATGGCGGCGCGCAACCGCCTGTGGCGGATGGCGTAAAAACACCGACTTATTATGTGGTGCAGGAAATGAACAGGGAGATCAAGACCCTGTCCAAGGTGTTCCTGAATGCCAAAGTAGTATTGCTGGGCCACACGGGAACGCCGCCTCCGTCATGCTCGGCGCTGGCAACCGCCCAGTTGCCTGCCGTCATCAAGTCTATCGAGACAAATGGCGGCGACGCATTAGTATCCGTGCTGGAGAAAGGCAACGATCATTTTTTAGTGGTGGTCAACCGCGACATCAATGTCAACCTGCAAGTGAAGGTAGAGGGAACCGCTGCGTTGCGGAGGGTCAGGAAAGACGGCTCCATCGTCATTGCCGACAGCCGTACCCATACCGTTACGCCCGGCGATGTACTGATATTTTTCTGGAAATAACAAAATCATAAATATTATGCATAACAAATTCAAATTTTTAATTATTCCGGTAAGCGTTTGTTTGCTTACCGCTCTTCATGTATCCGCTCAGGCTTCCAAACCTTATCAGGTATCCAGGGTCGAAAAAAAGGAAGGTTTTGTGCCGCTGTTCAACGGCGTCGATTTGTCGAACTGGGTAGGGAACCTGAAAGATTATTATGCCGCCGATGGTATGATCTTATGCGATCCTGCGAGAGGTGGGGACGGCAGCTTATATACCGGCAAGGAATATTCGGATTTTATCCTGCGTTTCGAGTTCCGGTTGACGCCCGACGCCAACAATGGCCTGGGCATCCGGGCGCCGCTGGAAGGAGATGCGGCCTACGCAGGCATGGAACTGCAAATATTAGACAATGAAGCGGAGATGTATAAAAACCTGCAACCCTACCAGTACCACGGCTCCGTATATGGCGTGATACCTGCCAAGCGCGGTTTTCAGAAACCTGTCGGCGAGTGGAACACGCAGGAAGTCATCGCCAAGGGTAACCGCATCACCGTAACGCTCAACGGAACGGTGATTCTTGACGGCGATATAGCCGAAGCCAGCAAAAACTTCACCGAAACCGCCGACCACCGCGAGCATCCCGGATTATCCAACAAAAGCGGGCACATCGGCTTTCTCGGGCATGGTTATGCAGTAGCGTTCAGAAATCTCAGGATCAAAGAACTGAAAAAGTAAATACAAATTCTCGTGAAGTATTTAAAAACAGCCGTCATCGCCGTCATACTATTGGCGGGATTATCGTGTAACAATCCGGCAGGGCATACGTATTACGTGAGCGCCGCCGCCGGAAATGATGCGAATGACGGCTTATCGCCGGAAAAGGCATGGAAGTCACTTGACAAAGTGAATGTGCAGCATTTTGCGGCGGGCGACCGTATTTTGTTTCAATCCGGAAGCGTATGGCACGGGCAATTGCGCCCCCAAGGATCGGGCACGGAAGGCGCGCCGGTATGTATAGACCGTTACGGAGAGGGGGCTTTGCCGAAAATAGACCAGGATTCGTTGCCGGGGGCGGTTCTTTTGCTTGAAAATCAGGAATACTGGGAAATCAATCATTTAGAATTGACGGCAAGCATGTCGCAACCCGGGGAACGTAAGGTGGGAGGCATCCATGTGATAGCTACCACTGCCGACCACGTACTGAAACATATCGTGATCCGTAATTGTGTGTTGCACCATTTGACCGGTATCATGAAGATGTATGAGCACAGCGCTATATGGGTAGGCGTGCCGGGATACAGCAGCAGTTCCGATGAAGAATCGGTCAATGTGAATGAAGAGGGACACAGGCCTCATTTCGCCACCAGCTTTGACGAAGTACTGATTGAAAACAACCGGATTTATGAAGCCGATCGTTGCGGTATTTTGGTTTGGACCAGTGCAGGTCCCGGCAGGGCCAGTATCTTTCTTCCCGGATTGATTCCCTCCCGAAATGTGGTGATCAGGGGCAATTTGCTTGAGGACATTGGCGGAGACGGCATCCTGGTGCTTGGGTCTGACAGGCCGCTGGTTGAACGGAATACGGTACGGCGTTGTTGCAAAAAAGCCGGTGACCCTGCCTGCTTTGAAGAGGATTTTTGGGCGCCCTGTGCTGCCGCTGTTTGGTTTCATCACTGCCTGAATGGGGTGATACAGTACAATGCGGTGTATGATTGTGCGAGGCTCCCGTACAATCTCGATGGGATGGCTTATGATTTTGATTATAACTGTGACGGTTGTATCCTCCAGTACAATTACAGCCGGAATAACGCGGGCGGTTTCCTGCTGCTGATGAATACCGCCGTCGACAATATCATCCGCTATAACATCAGCGAAAACGACCGTACGCATATCCTTTTTCTGATAGGCGCTGTGGAGGAGAACAACCGGATATACAACAATACGTTCTATGTGGATTCGGATACAACATGTATTATTCCGCGGGCCCACATCGAAAACAATATATTTATGGCAACGGGTACCGGCAAAATAGAAATACGGAACTGGAGCCATCCGAAATATACGCCATGGTCTCCTGAGTTGGGCGTCATGCGCAACAATTGCTATGCAGGCAACTGTTCATATCCTTTCGATTCGTTGCAAATAGCGGCAGATCCATTGTTTGCCAATCCGGGCAATGGCGGCGGGAATGTGGAAAACCTGGCTTGTTACGCGATAAGTGCGGATTCGCCTTGCCGGAAAAAAGGACTGGTATTCCCATCCAACGGCGCACAGGATATATTAGGCAATCCGATACCGCCGGACACCCCACCGGATATAGGAGCAATACAATCATCAATTTTTAAAAAAGAATAATATTTTTTACATTTTTATGTTTTCACGCAGGACATTTATAATGAATAAGAATAAGATAAAAGTTTATTTGTTGCCGGTGGTGTATCTGTTTTTATGTGGGCAGTTTACCGAAGCGCAATCATGGGATGTTGCGTTTGAATCATTGTCCATGGAGTGCGATGTTCGACCGGTATATCTTTACAATCAGGATAAAGCGCCGGCACGTTTGGTTCTCGTAAAAATAAAAGGCAAGGAACTGAAAGGAAGCTTTTCCATACAGGCGTTCGCCGAAAACAAAACGGAGCAAACCCAATTCGTCCTGAATGCAAAAGATTCCGCGATTGTAGAAGTTTTACTGCCCGCAAACGTAGCCGTTAAGGACAGCTGTAAGGCTACATTAAGTATTCAACATAAAAACGGGACAACCCGACAGGAGTTACTTGTTCCTCCCATGCGTTACTGGAATATTTATCTGTACAATCATTCACATGTTGATATCGGATATACCAATACCCACAAGAATATTGAAATGCTTCACAAGACGAATATTATAGAAGGCATTAAACTTGCAGAAGAAACAGCGCATTTTCCTGAAGGCTCCAGATTTGTATGGAATCCTGAAGTCACCTGGCCTCTTGAACGTTTGTGGATGTCCAACCCGGAATTGCGGGACAGGCTGTTGAATGCCATACGAAAAGGACAGCTGGGCATCGATGCCAGTTATTTAAATCTCAATACCAGTATATGTTCGGACGAAGAACTCTTTCAAATTTTCAGCTTCAGCCGTGAAATACAGCGGTTGACCGGAAAGCCGGCAGATGTGTTCCAGCAGTTTGATATCCCCGGAATCTCGTGGGGTATCATTCCGGTGATGGCACAGGAAGGCATTAAATACATCATTTCCTGGCCCAATATGGACAGAGCCGGAAATGCTCATAACGGGATAGACGGCTATCCGTTCTGGTGGGTTGGCCCCGATGGCGTTTCAAAAGTGCTGTTTCTCCAGCCGGGAATGTACTGCAATAGCGGAAGTTCGAAAAAAGGAGGAGAGACAGGCCGTCCCTGGTTCGGACAGCGGGACAACAGCAAGGTTCCGCCTTTCATTAAAACGGGATATGCCAATGTTGATTTCACCTCGCGACTGATTGACATGGAAAAAGAGAAATACCCGTATGATTTTTTAGTCCTTTCATGGTCTTTATGGGACAATAGCCCGCTTGATGCGGATGTTCCATACGCCGTAAAAGAATGGAATGAAAAATATGCTTATCCTAAAATCAGAATCAGTGACGGCCATGAAATTATGTCGATGATTGAAAAAAAATATGGCGACCGGTTACCAACCGTGAAAGGCGATTATACCGAATATTGGACAGACGGATTGGGCACCGCAGCGGGATTAACAGCCCTGAACCGGAATGCGAAAGAAAAACTGGTTCAGGCCGAGACCGTGTGGAGCATGTTGTCCGAGGGGAAATCTGCACCCCGTTTGGAGTTTGACGAAGCATGGCGATATATCGCTTTAGGCTCAGAACATACATGGTGTTTTGAGAACCCCGGCGAGCCGTTTTTTCAGGATGCGATATGGAAAGTGAAACAGTCTTATTTCCATGAGGCTTACGATCGCTCTGCCGTATTACTTGACGAAGCCCTGGCGCCTGTTACGGATAAATCAAACGGAGCGTTAGGAGCTCCTCACGGGCCATCAAACGGGGGAATTGCGGTATTCAACACGCAGTCGTGGACAAGAAACGGAACCGTCGTCCTTTCGAAAGCGGAAAGCCAGTGGGGCGACAGGGTGCTCAATGCCGAAGGCAAAGAAGTTCCCTCGCAACGGCTATCTACCGGGGAACTGCTATTCCTCGCAACGGATATTCCGGCATTCGGCTCGTCCCATTACCGGGTCGCAGCGGGAAAACCGGCCGGCAAAACAGGATGCAGAATAACGAACAACACGCTGGAAAACGAACATCTCAAAGTGACGGTCGATCCAGAAACGGGGAATATCATATCGCTTACCCGTCAGGCCGGTTCAACGTATAATTACATTGACCGGCACGTTGACAGGGGCGCCAATTCCTTCAGCTGGCTGCCTGCAAACATGGATTCTCCGGAGCCTGATTCCGTATATTCAATATCCGTTACAGAAAATGGGCCGCTTGTTGCGGAAATACGTATCGACTCAAAAGCGCAAGGATGCCGCCACGTATCGCGCACCATTCGCCTGATTTCCGGCTTGCCCTGGGTAGAAATAACCAATATCGTAAATAAATTGCCTTTAGTGGAAAAAGACGGGATCCACTTCGGATTCGGCTTTAATATTCCCGATTCGAGAACGCGGGTAGATATTCCATGGGGAATTATGGAAATAGAAAAAGACCAGTGGCCGCAGGGAAACCGTAACTGGATTGCCATGCAACGATGGTTGGATGTCTCGAACGACACACACGGCGTAACATGGTGTTCGCTTGATGCGCCTTTATTCGAATATGGGAGCCGGTACGCCAATATCTCATTAAGCTGGGGCGGCCAAGGCCCCTGGGTGAAAAAACTTGAGCCGGGCGCTACGATTTATTCATGGGTTATGAATAACCATTGGCACACCAATTTTCCTTTAACGCAGGATGGCGCCGTAACATTCAGATACAGGCTTTTACCTCATGATAAATATGATGCGGTCAAAGCAAACCGGTTTGGGGTGGAACAGGCTCAGCCCTTAGTTCACGTTGTGGCGGATAAAGACCCGTCAATAACTCCGTTTATGGCGATAGATAATGAAAAAGTATTTGTGACTGTCTTGAAATCATCGGATAAAGACGGCCGCATGACAGTACGCCTCCGTTCGCTGTCGGATCAGGAAGAGACAGTCAATTTATCTTTCCCGGAACGCCACCCCGAAAAAATCACATTGCAGGCGCCCGGAGACGATGGCAGGCATCCCACAGGTACATCCTTTACGGTTAAACCTTACAGCCTGACGACTTTGACCTTGGAAGGCTTCAATCAAAAAGCGGTCAGATGAAAACCATGATGAACAAAACAAATATGATGAACGGGGCTTTCGTTTTCTTTGCTCTTTTGCCGGTTTCCTTGACGGTATGTGGAAAAGGAGTGGAAGCCGTCGATACTGTCACTAAAACAGTCCTTTACGAAAAAAACTTTAACAGCATTCCCGTGTCCGATTTACTGTTGAACGGAGCGGGACAATATACCGCCAAAGGACTGAATATTACCAAAGAGGGAAATATCGTCAAATTGAATAAATTCTACGCCCTGAGCGAACGCATGGTGCAATACCGCGTGCGGCTCTCGGCCGACGCCCGGGCGGTGTTCCGGAGCAGCGATAACGGTTTCGTCGCCTGTGTGGATGTGCCCAACCGGCGCCTGTCCATCGCCACGGATCCGGTAATGCAGAAAACGGTGGACTTCCTGCAGGGCGACCGCGAATATACGGTGGAGATTTACCACATTTACCAACAGGCGAAAGTGCGCATTGTCGATGTGCTATCGGGAGCGGAGGCGGAAATCGCCGCCGTGAACGACGGTAGCGGCGGCGTGGGCGCAGGCGTAATCAATCAAGGTTTCAGCGTGGGCATGCAGTATGATCATTACTGCTTCGGCCTCGCCGTCGGCACGTCCATGCTGGTGAAGCAAATGGCCGTGTATGCGCTCAAGGGCAAAGTGAAGCTGCTCATTTACGGCGACTCCATTACCCAGCCGGAAACCTACTTCCCCACCGCCGGTTTCCCGCAGGCGTGGACGCAGCGCATCATCAGCCGGCTGAACGGCGACGCCATGTCGAGCGGACGCAGTGGCGGCACCATCGCCACCGTGCTGGAATACATCAAGAACGAACAGCCCTACATCCGGGCGCAATATGTGATGGTCACCATCGGCACCAACGGCGGCAACACCGAGGAAAACCTGAGCGAACTGGTGGAATACATCAAGGCGCAGGGCGCCATTCCCATCCTGAACAACATCCCCTGCAACGAAAGTGGCACGCAGGTGACCGAAAACGTCCTGATTGACCGGGTGCGCCGCAAATACAACCTCAACGGCTGCCGGTTCGACCTCGCTACTTCCGTCAACGGCGACGGACAGCAAGTCGATCAAACCATGATGTACTGGGAAAATTATACCAACGGGTGGGGCGAAATTTATCATCATCCCAACGAAAAAGGCGGGCGGCAGATGTTTGAACAAACCCTGCAGGATGTGCCGGAAATTTATTAATCATTAATCATTATAATCATTATGTATAAGTATTCAGTAATTTTAGGCAATTTGGGGAACACCTGCGACCGCTTCTGCAAGGGTTACAAGGACAATCCCTCTACGGAAGAAATGCTGGCGCAGGCAGTGAAAATCCCCTACGTGGAAGGCATTGAACTCGTCGGCACGTGGGACATCCGCCCCGACAATGTGAAAGACATGAAAAAGCGGATGGAGGACTACGGCAAGACGTGCGTATCCATCATCCCCGACGTGTTCACGGTGAAGGAATACGGCAAGGGCTCGCTCACGAGCACCGACCCCGCCATCCGGAAACATTCGCTGGACTACCTGCGGCGGATGAGCGAAATCGCCCTGGAGATGAACTGCCGGGTGGTCAACATGTGGATGGCGCAGGACGGCTATGACTACCTGCTCGCCGCCGACTACAACCAGGAGCGCGAATGGCTGCGCGAAGGCACTGCCGCGCTGGCAAAGGAATTTCCCACGCTGAAATTTGCGTTGGAATACAAGCCGAAAGAGCCGCGCAATTTCTCGTACCACGCCCGGATGGCGGATACCATTTTGGCGGCAAAGGAAACCGGCTGCCCGAATGTGGGTATCTGCATCGACACCGGGCACGGCTTCGAGGCGGGCGAGAACATCGCCGAGGCGGTGGTGCTCGCCAAGCGCGCCGGCGACCTGCTGTTCCACATGCATTTCAACGACAACCACGGTGCGTGGGACGACGACATGATTGTGGGCTCCGTGCACAGCACCATTTACGTGGATTTGCTCTACAACCTGAAAAAAACAGGCTATGTTGGCTGGCTCTCGATGGACCAGTACCCCTACCGGGAAGACGCTACCGATGCCATTGCCGAGAGTATCTACTGGGTGCGGCAGTTTGAGCGGATTGTAGAGGACAACATGGCGGAAATCGACGCGCTGGTCAAGCAAAACGA
>JAISDP010000349.1 GCA_031264715.1 Bacteroidales bacterium | reverse complement strand
TACGTTTATTTTTTATTTAATAAGACAATAAATTATCGGCGCAAAGATAGTAATAATATTTATACTAAGCGTACTGATTGATTATTTTTTTTGCAATAATTATTGAACACAATGAAATTCACAGATTTAAAAATATGGCGGACGGAAAATTTCATCGAAACAGTTTCCGGCAGAATTTTTAATTGTGGCGAATTCGGGGAATTAAAATCAGACCGGCAAAATATCCTGCAATAATTTATCTGCCTTAAATTCCATTTTGGAGAAAGCAAATAATTTTTTTCCTAAATCCTTTAAAGATGCGCCGATATGATACACGTCATCATCAACGAAAAGGAAGCGGTCGTGTGAACGGTTCATCGCCTGAACATTAATGGGAGGATATTGGGCATTATGCTTCTTTAAGTCAAGCCGCAACCGGCTAGAAATATGCGCTGTATAAACCGTTGCCTTCACTTTGTCTGTCCGTTTGGACAAAAGGAGCAGCACGCTTTCATCCATATAATTGTCAATCAGGACAAGCGTTTTTTTCGCTGACTTTATCAAGCCGGAAACAAATACGTGCGCATCAAAAATCTGCCCGTCATAAAAAACGCCTTCTCTGGGCGGCAAAGCGGTTTTTACGAAAAAATCTATTTTCTTTTCGGTTTCGGTCACGCGGTGTTCCAGCCGTTCAAAACGCCGATTAACAGCATAGCCTTTTAGTATATAATCTTTTAGAACCCTGTTACTCCATATTCTAAAATGAATGCCCTGCTGTGATTTTACCCTGTAGCCTACCGATAAAATCATGTCCAGACTGTAATGTTCCACCAGATAGGCTTTCCCGTCCGTGGCAGTTGTCGCAAATTTTGCGACAACTGAAAGCGCCTGCAATTCCTCTTTTAAGGCGTTGTTAATGTGCTTGCCAATGGTTTTCACGTCCCTGCCGAATAGCATGGACATTTGCTGACGGTTCAACCATACCGTCTCGTCTTCTATTCTAACTTCCAGTTGAATGGAATTATCCGGCTGGTACAGAACAATCTCACCAATAGAACTGTCCGGTTGATACAGCGCTGTTTCATTTTTATTATCATTCATGCTTGCATATTTCTTAATTGTCCGCAAAAGTACAACAAAACCCGGAATATCTGCAAAAAGCATACAACTGCGGAAATTATGGAGCAACAGTCAAGCGCCGAATCTGCACGATCTGGCAAGCCCTTCATGGATGAGTACGTTGATATTTTCCCCGCCGTAGAACGGCGTTTATACGAATATTCACGAATTTATTTCGAACAGTTTATTGAAGGCGGTTCCGGCTGCTTATTTTTTATTTTTCCAAAAGGGCTACGGCACACCAGATATAAGGAGCCTGTCCGTGGAAATCACCGGCAAGGCGCGGACGGTCGTAATAATACTGTTGATCATTCTTTTTGCCCGTCCCGATACACACTTCGGTTACATTATTCCGTTCGTCGATGTAAGGGATCATGGCCATCCATGCTTTCCGGGCAGCAGGCGCATATTCTTTTGCGTCTAACCAGCCGTTCTTTACCCCTGTGATGAATGCATAAGCAAACATTGCCGTACAGGATGTTTCGGCCCAGCAATCGGGTTCGTCGATCAACTGGTTCCACATGCCGCCGGGGGTTTGGTATTTTTTCAGGCTTTCCATCATTACATGGTAGCCTTGCATGATGCGGGGACGGTCTTTATGGTTCGCGGGCAGGCAAAGAAGCAGCTCGGCCATGCCCACTGCCATCCAGCCATCTCCGCGTCCCCAGTGGTAAGGAACGTCCGGCGCATGGTAAAAGAGTCCGTTTGGGCGTTGTATCTCGTCCAGGTAAAGTATCATTTCCGCGGCAGCCCGGTCAATGTATTTTTGGTCGCCGGTTACTTTATAGGCTTGGTTTTGCAGGATGGTAATCATATACATATCATCAATCCAAAGCCGTGTTTGCCAGGAATAGCCTTTTGCAGCCCAGGCTTTTTCCTCCGGCTTCGCATCTGCAGGCGCTTCCCATTGGGTATCGGCATAAGCCATCCCCAGGTCCAGGTACCGTTTATCGTTAGTGATCCGGTAGAGCTCCAGGATCAGGCTTCCGATCATATTGAAATCAACATGGTTCATGGGCGGCATCAGTTTATTTTCCCTTGTAAATAAAGGTTCAAACTTGTCCTGCAGGAGCTTAACGAGCTTTTTATCCTTTGTAGCCGCCGCAAACTTAAGGGCGCCATACCAGGTACATACTTCAGCATAATGAATCCATCTCCCGCTGTAAAGGTCATGCCTGTCGTCCACAAAATGATAAGCCAGGCGTTTCCCCACCTCTTGCGGAGCGTATCCTTTTGGAAAGCCGGTCAGGGAATGATCCTGGGCAAATAGAAACCGAACGGGAAAGAAAACAAAGAAAACAAATAATAAAGATATTTTTCTGAACATGGTTACGGGATTTTTAATTGTTATCGGGTTTGGGAAATTCGCGTATCGGACTGTACCGGATGTAGGTTTCGAATATTTCCCTGTCGGGACCGACAACTCTCGGATCGCCGGATTTTTCGAGTTCCGCCGTCAACACCGCTTTCAATTCCGATTCGATCGGTGCGTATTCGGGGTTTCCCGAAAGGTTATTCAAACAGAACGGATCTTTCGCCACATCGTACAATTCGTATTCGGGGCGTTTTTCGTAAGCCCCATCGAAATACGGACGGATGTCGGATTTCATGTAATTTTCGATCAGGAACGATTTCGACGGACTTGCATCCACATCGGTAAAGGCCTGTTCGGAATGATGCTTTCCGTTTTTGTCGATGCCGTACATGGGAACCGGTTCATTCGTTTCCGGGTTCAAGGCTTGCGGATCGCCTGCAGGCCAAAGTTCGGGACGCATGTTCCAAATCAGGATGTTCCCGGCGGTTCGGACGGCACGCTGCGGATAGCCCAGGTTATTCCACCGCGAGGCGGAGTGGCGTTCGCGCCCGGCAAATACATACTTTTTGGTATTGTCGACCGTTCCCGATTCTTTCGCCCGGAGAATATTGACGATGCTCCGTCCCGAAACCGGCATCATTCCGTCGGGTTTTACCCCGGTCATTTCCAAAAGGGTCGGAACGATGTCCACGAAGCTGACGGGGTCGTTCACCCGTCTGCCAGCGGGAAATCCTGCGGGATAGCTGATGGCCATCGGTACATGCACGCCATACTCGAAACAGTTGGCTTTGGCTCTCGGAAAAGGCATACCGTTGTCGCCGGTAACGATCACGATGGTGTTGTCCAACTCGCCGATCGAATCCAAATAATTCAACATCCTGCTCAAATGCCGATCGAACCATTCGATTTCGACGGCATAGTCGAGCATGTCGCCTCTGATTTCGGGATCATCGGGCAGAAACCCGGGAACATCGACCATATCCAAACTTTTGCCGTTGCGTTTCCACGAGTCCTTTTCGTAGGCGCGATGCGGCTCGGCGGCTCCGTACCAAAAGTAGAAAGGCTGACCGGTTTTCCGCTCCTGCATGAAGTCGCGGAAATTGGCGTAATAATCCGTCGCTCCGATGCCGGCCGCGGTTCTCGGGTCGGAAGGATCGCCTTTCCTGTATTTGTGCCTGTTATATGCTTTGCCGGCCGCGTTTCCTTTCCGCCACAGCGAATCGTTTTCGTTTTCCGCATATTGAAACGGATCGACGCCTTTTCCCGTGTAGCCGGTCAAATATCCTCCGGCTTCCAGAACATCGACAACAGGCACGTATTTTTTCATCCACGAGGAAGCGTGTTGTCCCGACTGTTCGTTTTGCCAGTGATAGCGACCCGTGACCAGCGAACTGCGCGATGGTGCGCTGCCCGGCGATCCCGCGCAGCAATTGTTGAAATAGACTCCGGAACGTGCTACCCGATCGAATCCGGGCGTATTTACGAACCGGCAACCGGC
>JAISDP010000348.1 GCA_031264715.1 Bacteroidales bacterium | reverse complement strand
CCGGGTGTGTATTTTTTTCACAATGCCATAATGTGTTGATTTTTGCACACCCGGTTTTTATTGTCAGATCGGAGAAAATTAATAATAACACGCAGTTATGCAAATATCGTATCGTTGGTTGCGGGACTATATCCAAACCTCTTTATCGCCCGAAGAAATATCAGAAATATTAACATCCATAGGCTTGGAGGTCGAGTCGCTGGAGGAATACTGTCCGGTGAAGGGCGGCCTCGAAGGGTTCGTTATTGGCGAGGTATTAACCTGCCGCAAGCATCCCGATGCCGATAAATTAAGCATTACCACTGTAAACGCAGGTACGGGCGAGCCGCTTGGTATTATTTGCGGTGCGCCTAACGTGGCTGCCGGGCAAAAAGTGGTGATAGCCACCATCGGGACGACCATTTACATGGGCAACGACAGTTTTGTGATCAAGAAAGCAAAAATACGCGGCGTCGAATCGTCCGGGATGATCTGTGCCGAAGATGAACTGGGACTCGGCAAGTCGCACGACGGAATTATGGTGCTTGATGTATCGGCAGCGCCGGGTACTCCCGCCAAAGATTACTTCAAGATCGAAACCGACTATATATTTGAAATAGGATTAACACCCAACCGCATCGACGCGGCTTCGCACATTGGCGTTGCACGCGACCTGGCGGCTTACCTGGCAACCAATACGAACAGCTTTACGAAAGACCGCGATTATTCAATACCATCAGTTGACGCTTTTGCTGTGGATAATCACACCAGGCCCATTGAGGTAATCGTGGAGAACACCGGGGCGTGTCCGCGTTATGCCGGGCTTACCATTAGCGGCGTCTCCGTGGCGCCGTCGCCGGAATGGTTGCAAAACAGGTTGCGCGCCATCGGGCTGACGCCTGTCAATAACGTGGTGGATGCCACCAATTATGTGCTGCACGAAATGGCTCAACCCCTTCATGCATTCGATGCCGACAAGATCACGGGCGGCAAGGTAATCGTGAAGACGCTCCCCGCAGGGACATCATTTGTAACGCTGGACGGTGTGGAACGCAAGCTCGATGCCGAAGACCTGATGATCTGCAACGCCAGCGAGGGTATGTGTATCGGCGGCGTATTCGGCGGGCGGGAATCGGGTATTTCTGACGGTACCACCAGCATTTTCCTTGAAAGCGCTTATTTCAACCCGGCTTATATCCGCCGCACATCCAAGCGGCACGGGCTGAATACCGATGCGTCATTCCGTTTCGAGCGTGGTATCGATCCCAGCAACACGGTATATGCACTCAAGCGCGCCGCCCTGCTCATCAAGGAAATAGCCGGCGGACAAATCAGTTCCGATATCGCCGATATTTACCCGAACCCGGTGAACCCATTCAGGATGGAGTTGAATTTCCGGCATGTATGCAAATTCGTGGGACAGGAAATAGAATCCAAAACCATTAAGAAAATACTTGAAGCGCTGGAGATCGAAATCGAAAGCCAGACGGCCTACGCCATGGTGATCAAGGTGCCGCCCTACCGCGTGGACGTGCAGCGCGAAGCCGACATAGTGGAGGAAATACTGCGTATCTACGGGTATAACAATGTCGATTCCAGCGACGAGATGCACACCACGCTTACCTGCTCGCAGAAACCCGACCGCGAAAAGGCGGTGAATGTAATCAGCGATTTCCTGGGCAGTTGCGGCTTCAACGAAATCATGTCCAACTCGCTCACCAAAACCTCGTATTACCGGCAATCCGAACGCTTCCCGGCCAACCGCTGCGTCAACATCCTCAACCCGCTAAGCCAGGATTTGGACTGCATGCGGCAAACGCTGCTTTTTGGCGGGCTGGAAGCAATAATTTACAACATTAACCGGAAAAATACCGGACTGAAGCTGTATGAGTTCGGCAATTGCTATGTTGTCGAACCGGAGCATGACGGGCAAGTGCTGAAAGGTTACACCGAAAAACAGCGCCTGGCGCTGTTTATCACCGGCGACAAAGCCGCCGGCAACTGGAACACCCCCGAACAGCCCTCCACTTTTTTCAGCCTGAAAGCTTACGCGGAAAATGTACTCAAACGCACAGGCATCCATATCAAGTCGTTGAAAATTGCCGGGATACAAAATGAAATCTTTACCGAAGGACTGGCATATACTGCCGGGAAAAACCTGCTGGTCGAGGCGGGTACGGTAAACCGGAAACTCTTGAAGCAGTTCGATATCAAAGCGCCGGTATATTACGCCGATTTCCGCTGGGATGCCGTGCTGCAGATGATCGCCAGGGCCGGGAACCGCTACAGGGATCTTCCGCGCTTCCCCGAAGTGCGCCGCGACCTCTCGTTGATGGTCGACAAAAAGGTGCGCTTTGCAGAGATATGCGATGCGGCCAACCGTACCGAACGCAAACTGTTGAAGAACATCAACCTGTTTGATGTATACGAAGGCGATAAGGTCGAAAGCGGCAAAAAATCGTATGCTGTAAGTTTTGTGCTGCAAGATATGGAGCAAACGCTCACCGACAGGCAGATCGACAAAACGATGCAACGTATTGCCGAAGCGCTGGCAAAAGAAACGGGAGCGCAGGTCAGGCAATGAAGCGCATCCGATAATCAAAATACAAATCCTGATGATTGAATTTGACGATTTTATTTACCACAAGTCGCGTATTCCCAAGGAGGATACGAAATTTTTCGAAGACCTTGAGAAGAAGTTTTCGGACGAAATCACCCAATCGCCGAAAGCAACAGCTTATTTCGAAAAATTCAAAGCAGCGGATGTCAAATATTTTATCCAGTCCTATGCCCAGACAAAAGCGAATCTTGTAAGGTTCTACAACCTGTTCAACTCCGAATACCGCGAACATGAGGAATACGAATACAGGTTTCATGAAAGAGCGGAATCGGCGTTGCATGCCATCCTGCAAAAGAAACTGTTCAACATACAGTTGAAATGGCGTGCGAACCTGTTGAAATTCGAATCGAACCTCGAAGATTTGAATCGTCCGGGACTGGATGTTTGCTTCGATTTTATTTTTTGGGAACAGCATATTGCTTCGTGTCCGTTCATCGAGCCAATCGGTGAACACGAGAAGGATATGATGAAGGAATACCTGCTGACAGTGGTTCTCGACAGGTACGAGCCGGATATTGACACTGCGTATTGGTTTTGGCAGCATTATGAGATCATTATGGAAAAGGATGAGGATGGCGATTTAGCCGATATGCCTGAGTGGTACGAGTTCTACGACTTGAGAGCAGGTACCGGCTCGCTGCTTCTCCTGCCCAACCTGAGGGAGGAAAAGGAAAATTTTTACCTGAAACTAAGTCGCAACAATGGTGAGAATCAGACAAGCAGTATGCCGCTGCCCGTAGAAACAGATAACAGGCCGGAACTGTCCGGTTACGGACAGGATCTCATCGATTTTGCCAAAGCATTCGAAACAGATAAACATTTCATACAACTATTCAAGGGCTACGAGGTAGATTATCATAAAAGAAACCGCCCGATACCGCCCGAAGAAGTAAAGTATGCCATAGAAGAACTGGCCATGGCCGACCGGAAAATAACCCTCCCTGCGCACCTCAACTGGGACGAAGCCATTGTGTATGCAGCAAAGAAATACATCAACACCAAAACTGCCGAAGCATTGGATATTGTATACGACGAGTACCTGATGCGTTGCGAGCTGGGTATAAAAACAGCCGAAAAGAAGGATGCCGACCTTTCTAATACATACCTGGACATATCCAGACAAACCAAAAAAGCCATCCTCAACGGGAGGATTAAAAACGGCGAACCGGCAAATTTTGATTACTAGGGGCTGTTAGAAGAATCGGGCGTATTTCCCATCGGGGGAAAGCATAACAATAAAAATTAGTAAAAAGAGGGCACCCCGGTGCTTTGAGGTACCCTCGTGAGACATTAATTAATAAGCACCGTAGCCACACGCAGAGCAGCCGCCTGGTGTGTAAATCTCAACTTGATCAATTTGATCTTCTTTGGAGCTGATCAACTCCATTGCTTCCAAAAGCACTTCATTTTCTAATAACATAATATTAAAATTAAAAAATACGCCTCCACTTTACGGCTATCGGCATCTCCGTTTTATTTATCCGTTCCTGGCATAAAATTTACGTTCGAAATCGCAGCATAGCTGGTAACATTTAACCGCGGCTTTCAACATAAGCAGCTCTTTGGACGTCAATCGATCCCTGTTGCGCATCAGTTTTTTAATCTGATATGAACTGATAACCCTGGACTCGGCAAGCACCATCTGACATGTTCTCCGGTCTCTGAACCTCACATCGCCTCTTTCGTTATAATTGCGTCCGCAGCATGTTCTGCACAGCTTGAGTATGTCGCATTTCATACATTCATCATCTATAAACCTCGACGTATCCGAAAAATCTATATTCTTCAAATCTTCCAGTATATCTTCTTTCCCATGAACATTCGGTATAAAATGATGACAGGGATACCTTTTGCCATCCACATCATACGCAACGAATGTAACCCCTGCGTCACACATCTTGGCGTACTTCTCGTTGGGTTCGCTGCCTAATAACTGAATGAACGATGCATCTTTAAAAAGGAAGGTAGGAGTTACTTCCGGATGCTCGAGATAGTAGTTTGCAATCCTGGCAAGCTGCACTTCGTATATTTTACCGTCACCCTCCTGCCAGTCTATCCCCTGTGCCGGTTTTCCCTCAACACGATAGCCCTGTTCATAAAAATAGATAAGATCATCGGCAAACCTTGGAAGGGACTGTCGCGATGCAGTCATACTTAAAAATCGCTTAGGCATCGTTTTCAATACAAACTCTATGGGCAGGTCTGATGAATGGCATCCGCGGTTACACTCCTGGACATCGTCTTTACCGTCGACAGACATAATTAAATGTATCCTGTCTTTGTGCGCGGCGAGCCACTGTTTTTTATCATCGTCCAGCAACGTCCCGTTGGTGGTTATCACCATCTCGCATTTTACATCATCTATTGTTTTCCATACCCATTGGCACAGTTCCTTAATCAAATCAAACCGGAGAAGGGGTTCGCCGCCGAACAGATTGAATCTGACGCCGTCTTCTTCCTTCAATGCTCTCGCCTGCCGTACTTCGGTTTCTATGATGTCTTTGGCAGTTTCCAAAGACATATCTTTTGCTGTTTTATGCTTTTGATAACAATAGATGCAATTAAGATTACATCTGTGAGTCAATACCAGGATACATATTTTTTGCATGATATTCTTTTTTTTGAGGTACACCGGGTGATGCATCCTCTCCTTACCGGAAGTGATACTCTCTCCTTACCGGAAGAAAATGCCTCTCCTTACCGGAAAAGGATGCCTATCCTTATCGGAAAAGGATGCCTATCCTTATCGGAAGCGAATGTCTCTTTTTCACTTCACTACAAGATTTATCCTTGAAGTGATGTAGCGTGGCGCTTTCAACAGGGTGGCGGCGCTCGTAAACAGGGTTTTGACGGTCAGCGACCAGGTTCCTGTTCCGAGCATCGGCAGTTGCAGTACTATTTTGCCGGGGTCGTTGATGGCCGGCGGGTCTTCCTGCGAGATAACCTCCTGGGTGTCAAGGTTCGCGTAGGTGATGCAGCTTTCCACTGTTTCGCTTTCTCCGGGAATCACGCGGATTTTCCGGCCCGTAACGGTGATGGTTTTGCCGGGCGTTACCGTTCCGTCTGCCGCGCCGGAAACGGTATCGGTAATGCCGGTGATGACCGCCCCGCCGTTTTCGACCGTCAGGCCGCCATACACGGCTTTCACTTGCCGGAGCATTGCGTGTACGTCATTGCTCACGCGGGTGTTGACGACGCAGGCATTGCGGCTCTCGTCAAATTCGGCGCTTTCGTAGAAGTTACCCGTAATGGCGGGCTCGAAGATGACCATGCCATCGTTCACCATTTCGCCCTGAGAGAGGAACTCCAGCTTTGCGGCGTTGGCCATCGCGATGATGTTCACAATTGTTTCCTTCCGGTATTCCGTCCGTTCCTGAACGATACGCGCGGCGATGTCATCCACCGTTTTGGTTTTTTTGGTTTTGACTCTGGCGATTTTATCCGTCGTGTCTGCGGTCAGGGTGTTCTCAATCAGGTAGAACAGCCATTCGAAAATTTTCTTTACTGTTGCCATTTGTTTATGAATAATTTTGAATTTTGAATTTTGATTACTCGATTTAATTGCTGAATGATTGCATATTACTGATTAGTCACAGTCCATCCCTTGTTTTGGGCAATAGTCCGGTCGCAGGCGTTTGTTCCGGTACCGTCTTCGTTTGGCCCGTTATGACCTATGATAATGCTTTTACTTCCGGTGGTGGAGTTCAACGTACTGAACAGACTGTTCAGCGCCGCGGCTGTCATATAGTTATAGTCACATTCCAGGTATGTCAGCACATTCAGTCCGCTCATGTCCAGACCTGTTAATTGATTAAGATAACACTTCAATTCTTTCAGTGCGGTAGCTCCGCTCACGTTTAAACCTGTTAATCGATTTTCAGAGCAGTCCAAGCCTGTCAGCGCGTTAAGTCCGCTTACGTCCAGACTTGTTAACCGGTTTAAGTAACAATGCAGGCTTTTCAGTGCGTTAAGCCCGCTCACATTCAAACTCGTTAATTGATTACTTTGGCACCCCAATTGTGTCAGTGCAGTAGCGCCGTCCACATTCAAACCTGTTAGTTGATTATGGGTACACGACAGGAAATACAATGCGTTAAGCCCGCTCACGTCCAAACTTGTTAATCGATTATGATAGCAGTCCAATTCAGTCAGCGCAGTACATCCGCTTACATTCAAACTTGTTAATTGATTCATGGAACATGTCAACTCTGTCAGCGCTGTGCACCCGTTCACGTTCAAGCTTGTTAATTGATTGGAGAAGCATGACAATTCAGTTAGCGCAGTACATCCGTTCACATTCAAACTTGTTAACAGGTTTGAGTAACAGTGCAGGATTTTCAGAGCATCAAGTCCGCTCACGTCTAAACCTGTTAACAGATTGTTGGTACACTTCAAGGTTTCCAGTGCGGTAGCTCCACTCACATTCAAACCTGTAAGCTTATTATTGTAACAATGCAGGGTTTTCAGCGCAGTAAGTCCGCTCACGCTCAAACTTGCCAGTTGACTATCGTAACAATTTAAAGTTTCCAGTGCGATAGCTCCGCTCAGGTTCAAACTTGCCAGTTGCTTATTATTGTAACAATCCAAGGTTTTCAGTGCGGTAAGTCCACTCACGTTCAAACTTGTGAATTTATTTGAGTAACAGTCCAGGCTTTCCAATGCGGTAGCTCCGCTCAGGTCCAAACTTGTCAGTTGATTTTTAAAACAGTCCAGACTTTTCAGCGCGGTAAGTCCGCTCACGTCCAAACTTGCAAGTTGATTGTCTTCACACTCCAGTGTTTCCAGCGCAGCAGCGCCGCTCACGTCCAGGTCTGTTAATTGATTTCCGGAGCAATACAGGGCTTCCAGCATAATAGCTCCGCTCACGTTCAAACTTGTCAGTTGATTATTTGTGCAAAACAAGGCTTTCAGATCGCCGGTTACTGTTATCGTGTATGGAGGAACGCCGGTATAGCCGTGAGAGCAAGATGCACCGCCATAATAAAACTGTATCATTTCGACCGCCGTGCCATCCCCCCAGTCAACAGTGACCGTACCGGAACCGCTCAGCGAAAACGACATGTTTCTGTTTGTAGCCACAGTCATGGTCATGGTCTTTCCGGCAACTTCCGGCGTCATAAAACTTTTGTATTCTTCTGCGTAGTATTCCGTACCGCCGGCAACGGCGTAGGCCAAAAAGCGACATTCAACGCCGGCGGGCAGTTCTGTGAGCGTCACGCTGTATGCTGCATCGACGGCGGAATTACAGGCAGAGGGATCAAAACTTTCATCCTTGACCTTTGTCGGCTCGGTTTGGCCGTAGGTGGCATATAAAAACCCGCGTTCGGTAACGGGCGCCCCGCCGTAGCCCGGTATCATGCCGTGCAGCGTGACGCCGCCTGCCTTTATATCAGCGTCAAGCGTAATGGGTGCAGGTGTGCAAAAACAGTAATCGGTTATTTGATTGGCATAAACAATTCTCAAGTTGGCCGCTGTACGGTTTTTCGCTACTGTCCCATCCGCGTTCTTATGGTTATGATCAAGGTTGTCAATTCTCGGGAAGTCTTTCGTCGCTCTTATTTCTTCAACCGATTTGCATTGTGCAAGATGCTTGAAAAGTTCAAAACCCGCTGTGTCACCAACACTGCAAACTACATTATCCCAGCCAATAACCGCATTAGCGCCTTTTCCGGTAAACGATCCGGCAAGAGCGTTTTTTCCAAGGGCGTTTGGTTTCAGCAGGTGACAGGCATCAAGATATATAATTGAAGATGAAAAATTCAGATCGGATTCTTCAAAAAACTTTGCTGATACCTTATGATATTCAATTATTTTTAATTCACCATCACGTTTTTCCGTAATGTTGGAAATACCCATTCCTGCATATTCATACGCTGTACCGAGAGTTTCTCCGGTAGTCAACCACGTGTCATCCTTATCGTAACCGCCATGCGTTATAATGAAAACGGCATCGTAATCGCTCATATCTTTCCTGAAAAATTCAACAGAGGCTGCGCTTCCATCAATTATTGAGTATACTTGCCAGCCTGTCGGCTCGAACACTTCGTCTTTCAGTCTTTTGATCCAATAGGAAATACTCAGCTTAAATTTTTCATCATTCGAAAGCTGGTTAACGATACACACTTTCTTCTGCGCTGTGGCTTTCGTTACGATCCCTGAAGACAAAACGGATGCTTTTATCTGCGAAAGGTCAATGGTTTCCACATCAGAAACCGGTCTTCCCAACATCCATGATACCTTTTTATTATTTTGAAACTCGACAAATAACCCGCTTTCATTAACTTCAACGCTTTTTACTTCGGGCATTTCCGCATATTTTCCGGCAAGGGTTGTAAAGCCCGTTATCGGGTCGTTGCTTAGCAAAACGGCATCCGCTTCCGGTTTCATCGTTTGGTAATATAACTCTTCGATGTCCAGTGGCGTATCGCCGCCATCCTTTTTGTCATCCTTCTTGCATGTGGCCAATAGCAAGGGAAAAATTAGAAACACAAGAAATTTCTTCATGCTGCCGAACGGCATTTTTGATGGTTTATCCGATTTATTCATAGTTATAATAATTGATTTTTATGCTTGTACGGTATGGGCGGATAATAAAAAAGCCGCAACATTGCAAAACAATGTTACGGCCATATATAAAATTTGAAAATTTTTATCTATCGCGCGCGTATATATAATGTCTAGCCTCTGCTCATCTCTCTCTCTCTGCAAAAGACGTGCCAAAGCCTGCGGTATCAAGGCTTACGAACGATAATATGTGAGAAAAAAGGAACAAAATATTACAAGATTTTTGGTAAAACATGTCGGCAAAATTAAACAAGTTTTTGATTACTGCAAAACAATTGAAAAAATTTTTTCCGGTTGTTTGACGAACGGCAAAAAAATGGAATGAACGATTAGGAAACTTACAATGACATCATGTCGTGTCCAACGTCAACAAATCCAAATGTCCCGCACGGAGACCCGACAACCCACCAGTTATCAAGGTAGGACGTCTTGATCAGGATCGTATCACCGGCCTCATTGATCTCTTTCCGGCTTGTACCGCAAAGCTTGCTTTGCGGTATCCCTTCCATATAAGCTCCGTTTTGATCCAGTGGTTTTCAACGCGACAATTTGAATTGCTCCCACATAAAATTTTACCGGACAGCAGTGGTTAAGTTAAAAATAAGGTCTTTTTTGAGGGAACAACCTCATTCTCACCTTATTTTTAAACAAAACAACCGAGCGCATAACTGATGCGCTGCATTGCAACGGGCTGGTTTACATCGATGCATTGAATATGAAAGGCGTATCGATCCATGGGAAACCTGGCAAGCGTTAAGAAAAACTCAATAAAAAAAGCTGCCATTGGCAGCTTTTTTACTTCAACTATTTAAATAATTACTCCTTCGTTTCGTCGGTTCCGGCAGGAGTTTCAGTTTCAGGAGCCTCTACTGCGTCATTCTTCACTTCTTCGACTACCTTTACTTCTTCAACTTCTTCGATCACCTTAGCGTCTTCGACTACCTTCACTTCTTCAACTTCTTCAACTACCTTGGCGTCTTCAACAAGCACGGCTGCTTTCGAAGCTTTTGCTATCTTTTCGGCGGCTGGAGCTGCTGCCGATGCTATTGCACCTGCGGCTTTCTTACCTCCGCTGCGACGGCTGCGGCGAGTCGTTGTCTTCTTGGCATCCTTGGCTGCCAACATATTTTCGTTATAGTCAACCAGCTCGATGACGCACATTTCGGCGGCATCACCTTTGCGGAAACCGGTTTTCAGGATACGGGTGTATCCGCCGGGACGTTCCATGATCTTGGGCGATACTTCGCGGAACAGTTCCGATACGGCTGTCTTGTCCTGCAGATAACTGAATACCGTGCGGCGCGAGTGGGTCGTATCCTGTTTCGAACGCGTAATCAACGGTTCAACATACGTCCTGAGCGCTTTGGCTTTCGCAACGGTAGTGGAGATGCGCTTGTGCAGTATCAGCGACGATGCCATGTTTGACAACATCGCTTTGCGGTGCGTATCGGTGCGCCCGAGATGATTGATTTTTTTTGCGTGTCTCATTTTCTGATTTAATCCTTATCTAATTTATATTTTGCAATCTCCATTCCGAAAGTCAGATTCATGCTTTCGAGCAACTCGTCCAATTCGGTGAGCGACTTCTTACCGAAGTTACGGAACTTCAGCAGGTCGTTCTTGCTGAATTTGACCAGGTCGCCCAGCGTATCCACCTCGGCTGCCTTCAAGCAGTTAAGCGCGCGTACTGAAAGATCCATATCCTGCAGGCGCGTTTTGAGCAACTGGCGCATGTGGAGCAACTCTTCGTCGAACTCGTCGGTAACCGGTTTTTCTTCGGTCTCGATGGTGATCTTTTCGTCGGAGAAAAGCATGAAATGGTGGATCAGTATCTTGGCTGCTTCCTTGAGCGCTTCCTTGGGATGAATGGCGCCGTCGGTTTCCACCTCGATCACCAGTTTTTCATAGTCCGTCTTTTGTTCCACACGATAGTTTTCGACGGCGAATTTGACGTTCTTGATCGGCGTGTAAATCGAGTCGATGGCAATCAG
>JAISDP010000347.1 GCA_031264715.1 Bacteroidales bacterium | reverse complement strand
GGTATTGGCGTCACTTACGAATATTATAATAATAAGTATCACTGGTACAACAACAGCCAATACGAACGTTATGAAACCAATATCTGGGGCGGTCGGCTGTTTACCAACTATGTGATTGTGAACAATGTCAATGACTGGATTCCGTTAGGACTTGATTTCAGGATTTTCGCGCATGTAGAATATGAGGTGTTAAGCTACGAGAAGAGATTTTTTGACTACTCTGCTACCGGCCGTAAACTGCAGGATAGTTTCTTAGTGGGTGGCGGGCTCCGTTTCCCGATGGGTAAGCGTTCGAGTATGAATCTGACCATTTTATGGAAGTTAAATTCCGCCATGCGCGATTCTTACGGTAGCGGCCCGACGTTCCGTATTGGTTTTAATTTTTAGCAGATGAGAAGCTGTTTTAAAACAATTGATAAATTTTTATAAAGAGGTTACAAAAAAAAATCTACTTTTGCCCCTCGTTTGATTTTTTATTCAATTAATGTGCCATATGCAAAAACATAATTTCAGTGCAGGTCCTTCCATTCTACCGCGCGTAGCTATCGAAGCAACCGCGCAAGCAGTACTCGACTTCAACGATAGCGGGTTGTCGATCATGGAAGTTTCGCATCGGGGGAAAGACTTCGACGCAGTGATGAACCAGGCGCAAGCGCTTGTCAAGGAAATCCTGTCGGTTCCCGACGGATACTCGGTAATTTTCCTCGGGGGCGGGGCAAGCATGCAATTCTGCATGGTGCCGTTTAACCTGCTGGAAAAAAAGGCGGCATACCTGAATACCGGCACATGGGCAAGTAAAGCCATGAAAGAAGCCAAAGGCTTTGGCGAAACCGTCGAAGTAGCTTCGTCCAAAGATGCCAATTTCTCGTATATTCCTAAAAACTACACCGTCCCTCCGGATGCTGATTATTTCCATATCACCACCAATAATACCATCTTCGGAACCGAATTGAAGGAAGACCTGAAAACGGAAATAACGCTGGTTGCCGACATGTCGTCCGACATATTCAGCCGCCCGGTGGATGTTTCGCGCTACGGCCTGATATATGCCGGCGCACAGAAAAACCTCTCGTGTGCAGGCGTTACGGTAGTAATCGTTCAAAACGATATCCTCGGCAAGGTTTCGCGGCACATTCCCTCGATGCTTGATTACCGCACCCATATCGACAATGGGTCGATGTACAACACGCCTCCCGTCTTACCCATCTATACCGCACTTCAAACGTTGAAATGGGTCAAAGCCAACGACGGTACGGCCGGTATGCAGAAACGCAACCAGGCAAAGGCTACCCGCCTGTATGACGAAATTGATCGTAACAAACTCTTCAAAGGTACGGCAGCAAAAGAAGATCGCTCCATCATGAATGTTTGTTTCGTGATGGCCGACGATTACCGGGATTTGGAAGACGAATTCCTTAAATTCGCCCAGTCCAGAGGCATGGTAGGCATCAAGGGTCATCGCTCGGTTGGCGGGTTCCGCGCCTCCATATACAATGCCATGCCCATTGAAAGCGTGCAGGCTTTGGTAGATTGCATGAAGGAATTTGAAACAAAACAATAAAAGCCCCAAGAGAGAGGGTGGCGCTAATTACCGACAGTGAAAAGCATCATTCTATCCGTAAGGTACTTAATTGATTCATATATGAAAAAAGTAGTGATTGCAACGGAAAAGCCTTTTGCGGCGGTTGCCGTTGACGGGATAAAAAACATTTTGGCGAAAGCAGGATATGAAGCAGCCCTGCTTGAAAAATATGCATCGGCAGACGAATTTTATCAAGCTGTGGCCGATGCCGATGCGCTCATCGTCCGCAGTGACAAACTGACAAAGGAAGTAGTCGACGCCGCGCCGAAACTGAAAATAGTGGTGCGTGCCGGCGCCGGATACGACAACCTGGACCTGGCTGCATGTTCCGCTAAGGGGATTGTGGCAATGAACACACCCGGACAGAATTCAAACGCCGTGGCCGAGCTGGCGCTGGGAATGATGATCTACATGGCCAGGAACTGTTGGGAACCCGGCACAGGAACCGAACTGAAAGGTAAAAAATTGGGAATACATGCTTATGGGAATGTAGGTAAACTGGTTGCCGCCCTCGGAAAAGGATTCGGCATGAACGTATTTGCATTTGATCCGTTTATTGCGCCCGAAGTCATGAAAGAGGACGGAGTTACCCCTGTTGCCGGGATAGCCGACTTGTATGCCAACTGCCAATACGTCTCACTGCATATCCCGGCGACCGATCAAACCAAACGATCCATCGGCTACAGCCTGATTTCGGTGATGCCCAGGAACGGGACGCTGGTCAATACCGCCCGTAAGGAAGTGATCGACGAAGAAGGCCTGCTTCAAGCCATGATGGAACGCAACGATTTGAAATATGCCACAGATGTTGCTCCCAACGCATTGGCGAAGATACGGGACTGTGTGGGGTCAAGAATTTTCGCTACATCGAAAAAGATGGGCGCCGAAACTGCCGAAGCCAATATCAATGCAGGTTTGGC
>JAISDP010000137.1 GCA_031264715.1 Bacteroidales bacterium | reverse complement strand
TGCTGTTCCAGTTCGAAAATCTCTTTATCTTCAGAACTCACTCCGATGGTCTTTAACTCTCGAAATTTACTTCCGCTTTTATCTGCGACTACTATGCTGGTCGTGCCTGACCGATTCTTATTTTTGCGTACAAACATATCCGCAAAATTACTACATTTTTGGCTTGCGTCACCCATTTCGGTGACGTAAATTATATAATTTATTGATAATCAATGTCTATATTTTGAAGTCGGGAGAAGGTGTCGAAGTCAGGTGACCGTCGTGGACGTGATTTGATTTTTCAGGAGTTCGAGTTCGGACTGCATGGTGTTCTTTTCCAGTTCAAATATCCTGATTCTGTCCGTAATCCAGCGCTGAAACAGTTTGACAGCCGTTGATGAGGCAGTAAGTATGCCGAAAAGAAAGGCGAACGATAAAATCCCCTTTAAAATATTTCCGGGAGTAAGCCCGTCTTTCTCTATCTCCGGGTGAAACGCTTCGACTTTCACAAGTATAACGACGGCAAAAACAAAGGAAATCGCCATCGCAAGCAGTACCGACAAAAAGTATTGCCCGTATCTGTTTTTGAAAAGCAGCTTGGGCGCCAGCACATACAGGTTGAAGTAAATGATTCCCGCACAGAGCAGTATCATGCCCGAAACGAAGATTATTTCGACCGTTTCCGTGTCCTGCGGAAAGGGAATATTGCTCAGTAGCCACAGCCCGAAAAACAGCGCCAGCAGCAAATGCCTGTAAATCCGTTTTCCCGGGCTTACGATAAAATCTATCAGAAGATTGTTTTCTACTATTCTGTCCATTCTACTTTAATTTTTCTGTAAAGATACGATGGATTGCCACATGATTTTTGAAAAATAGACGAACTGCACTGCCGGCTCGACGAACTGATATATTTATCCGATTTTAATCAAGTTATAAAGGCAATCCCAAAGGAATTTCAATTCCTTCTCAATCTTTGCCACATCATTCGATGAAACTTTACTGACATTTACTCCGTTGCCGGTATAGATCAATAGTTTTGCGATTTGTTCATCCGTCATTTCGGACGAAATCTCTCCATTCTCGCGAGTCAAAATAATGGTAGAAAGCGCCTTTGGAAAGCCCGGCATTATCTACAATATCTTTCATGGCGACCTCTTTATATATCATAAAAGTGACATATTTTGGAAAACACCATCAAAAATTCGTATCTTGACAAAAATTTTAATCAACCGGGCGCAAGCCCAATAAAGTTAAGTAAAAATGAAAAAAGCCCTGATTTTTTTAATAACAGGATTCGAAGAAATCGAAGCGTTAGCCACCATCGACATACTGCGGCGCGGCGGAGTGGAAATCAAATCAGTATCGCTCACCGGCGACAGGACAGTCGCCGGCGGACACCGGATTTCCGTAATAGCCGATTACCTGTTCGAGGAAGCTGATTTTGCCGGCGTCCAAATGTTGATTCTCCCCGGGGGAACTGTAAAATTTAATGAACACGACGGTTTGAAACGCGAAATCCTCGCATTTTCCCGGCAAGGCAAACCCATAGCGGCTATATGCGCTGCACCGATGGTATTGGGCGGGCTTGGGCTGCTCAAGGACAAAAGGGCAACCTGTTATCCCGGCTACGAAAAATACCTCACCGGCGCGCACGTAACCGAAGCGCCCGTGATGGTCGACGGGAACATCACTACCGGACGGGCTGCCGGCTACACGCTCGACTTTGCCCTGGAACTGCTGGCGCAGTTAACGGACAGAGAGGTGTCGGCAGAAACGGCGCGCAAACTGCTGGCGAAGTGAAAATATGAAGCAGACGTTATATCTTTGCGGTCAATAATTGATGGATTCAATCATGGAAAACGGACCCGATAATTTGCCTGACGTGGTCGGGCAGGAGATGCAACCGCTGTCAACCGGCGCTTGTCGACTGGATACCCTTTCGCTGGTCAATTTCAAGAATTACGACCAGGCAGAGTTCCGGTTTTGCCCGAAAATCAATTGCCTGGCAGGCAACAACGGTACAGGCAAAACCAACGTGCTGGATGCCATTTACTACCTCTCGATGACCAAGAGCTGCCTCAACCCGTCCGATTCGCAAAACATCCGCTACGACAGCGATTTTTTCGTCATACAGGGCGAATACAACCGCAAGAGTGAACTCGAATGTATCTATTGCGGCATGAAACGCGGACAGAAAAAGATTTTCCGCCGCAACAAAAAGGATTATGAACGATTGTCGGAGCACATCGGGTTGTTGCCCGTTGTGACGGTATCGCCTGCCGACGGGCGCCTGATCACGGGCGGCAGCGAGGAACGGCGCAAGCTGATGAACGAGGTGATTTCGCAATGCGACCACGGGTACCTGCTCGCCATGATGCGCTACAACCGCGCGCTGGAGCAACGCAACGCCCTGTTGAAAACCTTTGCCGCGAACAATACTTACGATGCAGGCGTGCTCGAAGTCTGGAACGAACAGATGGTCGCCGAAGGCAACAGGATTTACGAATATCGAACGAAGTACTGCCAGGAGCTGATCCCCATTTTCCGGCAATATTACGGAGAAATCTCCGGCGGACGGGAAAAAGTAGAGCTGGCATACTGCTCCCGCTTGCAGGAGAAGGATTTTGCCGCCCTCCTCCGCGAATCGACCGAAAAAGACCGCTTGCTGCAATTTACCGCTACCGGCCCTCACAAGGACGACCTCCTGCTGCAAATGGACGGTTATCCCATCAAAAAATCGGGTTCGCAGGGGCAGCAGAAAACATTCCTTGTAGCACTGAAACTGGCCAATTTCGAATTTATCCGGCGCCATTGCAGCATCATGCCCATCCTCCTGTTAGACGACATCTTCGACAAATTCGACGCTCTGCGCGTGAGCCGCATCATACGACTGGTTGCCGGCGAGCGTTTCGGACAGATTTTCATTACCGATACCGGTCGCGAGCACATCGAAGGAATCCTGCAACAGACAGACTGCGAACACCGGTTGTTTGACATGGTCGCCTCATGAACCTGTGCATCATCGAATGTTGTATCTTGAGCCTTTGAATCTTGGAATCCTTTAGTTTTGAACATGTTTACCAGGTAGTGCGGCTGGTACCTTACGGGCGGGTAACCACCTACGGGGCAATCGCCCGGTACCTCGGTTCGGCGCAATCGGCGCGGATGGTGGGCTGGGCGATGAATGCCTGCCGCCAAAGCGCGCCGCCCGTACCCGCCCACCGCGTCGTCAACAGGCATGGGCTGCTTACCGGAAAGCAACATTTCGGCGGCGACCGCATGCAGCAATTGCTCGAAGCGGAAGACATTCAAATAGAAAACAATCAAGTAATTGACTTCGACCGTCTTTTCTGGGATCCGAACATTGAATTGGGATAAAGCCCCGGACAGGTTCAGTGAATTACCGGATATTTCCCGACTCTTCACTCCTTCCCGTACATCACTGTCCTGTCCAGCCGTCGTTTCATTTCATTGGCATATTTCTTGCCGATGCTATCCTTATGTGCAGTGATCCAGTCGGTAAGTGCGGCCGTACCGGTCGGGAACGAATCAGTGCAAAGCATACCGGCTTTGAGTCCCTTGATCTCTTCGCGTGTTGCCAGGTTGTCCTTCATCACCCAGCCTACAAGTTTGGAAACCCAGTAGCCGAGTTCGTCGGGCATTGCAAATACCGGGCGTTCCTTGCCAAGTATGATTCTCGAAATAGTTTTCACCAGTTCGCGGTAAGTAAATGTTTCGGGCCCGGTAGCATCCACAATAAGATTTGTGGTTTCGCCGCCGTGCTTGACGGCCAAAGCAGCATAATCTTCCACAAAGATGGGTTGCAGCTTATACGATCCGTCGCCGAAGGTGCCGAACACCGGGAATTTGCGGATCATCCAGGCAATGTTATTGATGAGGATATCTTCGTTGCCGAACAGCACTGCCGGACGCAGGATGGAATAA
>JAISDP010000306.1 GCA_031264715.1 Bacteroidales bacterium | reverse complement strand
ATTTTGAAAAAAAGGCAGTTTTATATCGTGCGCGGGCTAAAATTGTGATATGAAATTTAGTTTGCTCACCCGTTATTTGATGCTGTCAACGCAAGGCGATCATCAATATCACATCCATGAATAGTCAGGTACTTATTACCGCAGCAGAACCTGTTCGATGGCTTTCGGGTAATATTTGTATTCGAGGGTATGTACTTTCCCGGCAAGGGTTTCGGGAGTATCGTTCCCGTCTATCTTACATATCGCTTGAAGGATGAGTGCACCTTCATCATAATGTTCATTGACATAGTGAATGGTGATGCCCGATTCTTTTTCATTATTTTGGATAACAGCTTGATGCACATGGTTGCCATACATGCCTTTTCCTCCGTATCTGGGAAGAAGCGCGGGATGGATATTGACAATCCTGTTTGGGAAAGCGCGCACGATTTTTTCAGGGACTTTCCACAAAAAACCTGCAAGTACGATCAAGTCGGGATGAAGATTATCCAA
The DNA here is from genome assembly GCA_031264715.1 of Bacteroidales bacterium. GTDB lineage: Bacteria > Bacteroidota > Bacteroidia > Bacteroidales > UBA4181 > JAIRLS01. The sequence continues at coordinate 4,646 of JAISDP010000306.1, read as the reverse complement.
TTGATTAAAAACGAGATCATTTTCATAGAAATCGGCCCTGTCGAATACAACAGTAGATATGTTCATTTTACAGGCTCGCTGCAACACATAAGCATCCGCCCGGTTGGAATATATCATGATCACCCGTGCGGTGTTCGATTTAGAAAAATATTCGGCTATTTGCTGAGCATTTGACCCTGAACCAGACGCAAAAATAACAATGTGTTTCATAAAAAACCTGTCTATCGTTTGAACTTATGTATCCAGCGACAAAGATAATGCAAAAAAACGACGGAAGGTATGAGAATCCCGGCAAACAGGCCTTTTTTTGACGAACGATGCAAAACGGTAGATGGACGTTTTTCAAAAATGAAAATCAATCTCCTAACCAATAACCAATTGAAGGAAATGATCCGATTTTGATCAATTTTTTAAAAATAACTGCCGCTTATGCGTACCATTCCCGTTTCCTGTTTTGAAGGTTTTGTAATGTATCGATACAGATGTTTACATCATCCACCACTTGGAAATCGAACATTCCTACACAAATGAAATCAGCGCCGTTTTCAAATGCCCATTTAAAGCCATCCTTGGGATGGATAGCGCCTGCTGCAAGCACCTTGAAACCCATTACCGGTATTTTGGCACGATTGACGAACTCAACGGTACGATCGGGAAAAGGGCAGAAGCAGTTGTCGTGAAACATGTTATGATCATTGCTGCGTGCGCCATCCACTTCGAACGGTTTGCGATTTTCGCGCGGATGTGCTGACCAGTAGTTGTCGTGATGCATCGTTTTCATGTAATAGTCGGGAATGATGCCGTTTTCTTCGCAGATGATAAATGAGTCGATGGTGTGTGCGCCTATTCCGGCGGCGACATCGTTGCTGCGTATGCGATTCATAAGACCGTCGATCACTTCCAGCCTGTTGTCGCGCACCAGCCAATCGCACCAGTTACCCTGTAGCTGTATAATGTCCATGCCATTATCGATAGCCGTGGTTACATTTTCGTAAATGTCTTCGCTTTTTTCAGTGATACCTACCTGTACAATTACCTTGATTTTACTGCCGGTCATTTTTTTGTACCTGACCATCGTTTGTATGGTCGGGAAGCCGATGTTGATGCAGTTAATTCCTGCCTGTTCGCACAGCATCAGAGTTTCGAAGATTTTCTTTTCGGTATTGTAGGCTTTAAAGAGCGGCCCGGCATAAAGCAAGTCGCGTGCATGCGCCCATCCGCCAATCAGGTTACCACCCATAATCAGCCGGCTCAACTCGTGACTGCCAAGTTTCCCTTTGGGCAATTCGCCTTTCAGTTCACTCAGCGCCACCCGGTTGATTTGTATCGTTGCCCCCGACAGTGTATCGGTACCATATATTTTACCGCTCTGGTAGGCGCTCCATCCGAATAAACCCAGGACAGGAAAGGCTGCCAGATCCTTCAAAACTTCGCGCCGGGTAGAGACCCGGCGCTTCAAGTCTCCAGTATCGGATTCCGTGTGTTTTTGTTTCCTTCTTTTCAGCAATTGCATCAGGTCATCCAGGCCACATCCCTTTTCCCTGTAGCAGAAGAGAAAAATGAGTATTGCCGCTTCGATAAATAACTGGTTAATGATATACACTGTGCCGTCGCCTCCAAGCAACGAAATACCGAAAGGCGGATATGCAAAATAGTACAGCGTCAACAGCAAAACCCCGGCAATGGAAGCCCATCTGACACATGCGCCAAGAAACAGAGCCAATCCGATCAGGATTAGTCCCCATACATTGAGGAAGTCAACAGCTTCGAGTCGCATGGGCGAAGCCACCAGCCAGTGGTAGAACCCGGAAAGAAACCCATGAGTGTTGTTCAGGTAGGATGCCGCCGACCATTCGTCGGCAAACAGTTTAATGAGTCCTTCGTACAGGAAATGCCAGCCGATGGCTGCCCGGATGATGGTGATGATTGTTTTCATAAGGAAGAGTCTTCTACTTGCTTTTATGTAACGTTTACCTCCCTCCCCGCTTGGGGGAGGGAGGGGTTTTTATAATGCTGCACGGCAGTAAGCCACGCATTTAGCCACTTCCTTTACAGCGTCGGAATCTTGCGGGATGTCATATTCCAGTTCAATGTCACATTCAATCGGCCATTTTTCTTTCTGGAGCAACTGGAGCATTTCCGCTACAGGAGTCTGCCCTTCGCCGAAAGGCCGGTTCGTATCTTTCGGGGTACCGTTCGGGCCGGTTTTATCCTTTACATGGATGCTGACAATGCGATTGTGCAAACGCTGGATCAGATCGCAGGGATTCAAACCGGTAGCGCCAAAGTAATGGCCTGCATCGAAGTTCAGCATCAGCCGCGGTCCGTATGCAAGTACTTTATCGAAACTGAAATCGGGGTTACCCGGTTGGCCGTGGTTGTGGAAAATAACGTAAAGCTTATGCCTGTCGGCAAAGGAAGTCATCCGTTTGGCGGCATTTTCGGATATTTCCATGGAAATACCTTTTGCGCCCAGCGTTTTGCATACCTTAAAGGCATAATCAATCTCTTCGTCCGACCATCGGGGATCACCCAATTTCAGGATATTAATCTTGACCCCCTGGGCCTTGAACATTTTTTTGATTTCCTTAAATTTGTCCATGGAGACAGACGTGCGCCACTGACGGACTGCATCCCTGTCTTTTGGGATGCCGGCATACTGTTCTACTGCACCTCCCATCAGCTCCACGGAACTGATGCCCGACCGGACGGTGCAGTTCAACATGCTTTCAAGCGTTTGGTCGGGCATGCTCCGGTAACTATAGGTAATAACTCCGATCTGTACGCCGCCGAATTTTGAATTCGGTTTCTGGGCGACAGCAAGCTGCAGACAGGATGCTGCAACCAGGATAGATACAAATATTGACTTTTTCATATGAGAAGAGGCCTCACCTCCCGGCCCCTCTCCCAAAGAGAAGGGAAAGCGGAACGTAAGGGCTTTTTTAATTAATTATTTATTGATAAGAACTGATAATTTGACAAAAGTTGGGAACGGTATGAAGTACTTTATACCGCATATGGCTTTCTATACTGGTAACGATACAATCTATGGCTGGCAGCTTCCTTATCGTCGCCGAAACTTAACGTGGCCGGATCCCATTTTACAGGTCGTTGCAGCTCGGTAGCGATGTTGGCAATGCAGCAAAGCGTATTGGTGCTGCAACCCACTTCCACCGGGGCAACCGGATTTTTACGCAAACGAACGGCGTCAATAAAATTCTGCATGTGCGGCGAACTGACCTCATACTGTCCTGCAGCCACCTTTTGCTCCTCTTTCATGATCAGCGAAGGATCGGAACATTCGATATAGCCACGCGTCACCTTCAGCCAGCCTTTGGTGCCGTTAAAGCAGATGCCGTTACCGCCTTCGGGACGGAAAGGCTGTTCGGTCATTACGATGCCGTTCTGATATTTCATGGTGAGATACTGTGCGCCTCCGTAGCCTTTGGGGATATATTCGCATGGTCCCGAACCATCCATCCCGATGGCTGCCTGCGAGATGTCGAACATGTGTGCGCCCCAGTCGGCTGTAAAACCGTTACCGGTTTCGCGGTACCAGCGCCATGCACCCCACAGCGTTTCGTTTTGCTCGGGGTTCAGCGTGACGGGCGGGCAAAGGTCGGAATTATAGTGTACCTTGGGATCATTCAGCGGCCCCATCCACTGGTTCCAGTTCAATGACGCCGGGACAGGCTGTTCGGGAAGATCAAGCGGTTTCGGAGGATCGCCCACCTTGGCATAGACGGTTTCGATATGACCGATGCCGCCGCTTCTGACCAGTGCAATGGCCTGCTGGAATTCCCTGCTCGATCGTTGCTGACTGCCTGTCTGCAACACACAATTATTGTCGCGCACTGCCCTTACCATGGCAAGACCTTCGGTGATGGTAAATGCCAGCGGTTTCTGTACATACACGTCTTTTTTTACCTTGCAGGCATGAATGGTGATCAATGCATGCCAGTGGTCGGGCGTGGCGATGGATACTGCGTCAATGTCCCTACGATTCAGCAGGTCTTCGTAAAACTCGTACATGTCGCACCGCTGTGCGATGTTCTGTTTCTTCTGCCAGGCTTCCACCCTGCGTTTGAAACGTTCGCGCTTGATACTGTCCACATCGCAGCCGGCAACAACCTGCACGCCGGGGCACGATGAGAAACTGTTAAAATCGGAACAGCCCTGTTGTCCTAGCCCGATAAATCCCAATACAACCCTGTCACTTGGCGGCAAACGGACACCATTGGCCATAGTCCAACTCGGAAGAACGGTCAATCCGGCTAACCCAAGGGCAGAATAACCCAAAAACCGGCGCCGGTTCAAATGATTTGTCTTTTTATCCATATTAAGTTTAATTGATTGATGTTTATTTTGTTTGATTTGATTTTTTCGAACAGACTGCTTCAATTCTCATGCAGCATTGAAGCACAGATGCAAATGTAAATAATCCGATCACAATGTCGCTATTTTTAACAATTATTAATAAAAATTTGGTAATATTCTCCAAAATATGCTGATTTGGACAAAACAGCACCTGTTGAATGTACCGGTTTCATCAAAAAAATGCATTTATGTTGAAGTTCGATCAAAATATTTCTTATTTTTGACCCCAAATCGGGTATGATGTCTATTAAAAGGAATGTAATTTTTGT
>JAISDP010000166.1 GCA_031264715.1 Bacteroidales bacterium | reverse complement strand
GATACCCGCGAAAACGTGCTGGACAGAATCCGCCGCTGGTATGACGGCTATACCTGGGATGGCAAAACTTCGGTTTATAACCCGTATTCAACACTGTCGATGTTTGATACCCAAACAATTTCCAATTACTGGTTTGCCAGCGGAACGCCCACATTTTTGATGGAGAAACTGAAAAAGCAGAACGACATCGAACTGGTAACGGAACCTGTACTTGCCGATTCCGATATCTTTGACAGTTTTGATCCCAGTCATATCGAAAATATTCCGCTGCTGTTTCAAACCGGCTATCTGACCGTCAAAAGCAAGAAGCTGGTGCACGGCATACCCCAGTATATGCTTGGCGTGCCGAATATGGAAGTTCGGGATTCGCTGATGAAATATATTGTGAGCGCTTACAGTAATGTTCCATTGTCACAACTGGCTGTTTTGACGAGAAAAATGTCGGAACAGTTAGCCGTTCTTGACGCCGACGGCTTCGCTCAAAGCGTGCGCATCATGCTCGCAAATATCCCTTATATCATCCAGATCGGCAATGAAAAGTATTATCATTCGCTTTTCCTGTCGTGGATGAACGTGCTGGGGTTCAAGGCGCACGGAGAGATCATGACCGGCAGTGGCCGCATCGACGCCGTACTGGAACAGCCCGGTACCGTCGTGGTCTCCGAACTGAAATACCATTCAAAAACGAAGGCGTCCACCCTGCTTCGCCACGCCATGAAACAGATTCACGATAAAAAGTATTACGAAAAATACCTGGGCGATGGCAAAAAGATTGTCCTGCTCGGCCTGGCGTTTTCCGGCAAGGAAGTCGGCTGCCGGATGGATGCTGTGGATAAGTGAAAAAACAAACATCCCACAGTCAGGTTATTCCTTTTGACCCTGTCAGGTCAGGCGCTGCTTCAACATCGGTATAACGCCGGACCTGTCAGGCTGCGAAGCTGCTGACAGGGTCAACGAAGACGAAAAGATTACTTATTTCCCCACAAACGCAACTGCCTGCAAGTCTTGCGGGCGACTGTTACCTTTTCAAAAACAGCGCATCTTTCCTCTTGTTGTGAACTATGCCGGTTATGACAACTTGTCCTTTTGCTTCGTCAATGAAAAAATGAATATTGTATGGGAAAACCTTGGTATGGGCTATCCTGACGTCTTTATACCTTACCGCATATGCCGAAGGCGTCTTCATGATATTTGCAACAGCCTCTTTTATGGCTGAAACCAAGTGATCCTCCAAACCATCCTGCTGCTCGGCATACCATTGCTTTGCACAAAGAATATCATTTCGAACTTCATCAAGATAGAGAACCGGATACATTTCCCCCTCCCGTCTTTAAAGACCTTCAAAAAGTGTTTCAATGGCTTGCAAGCGGTCGGGATGGCATGCCATTTTCAACCGCCGGTCTATAAACTCTTTTTCCCATTGCGGCAAATCCATATCCATGTACTCGATGTCCGGATACTGGAATTTGATCCTTTCCCATGCCTGCATGGGAATAAAAACACCCATCGGCGCTCCCTGCTGGTCTTTCAAAATTTGTGTCTGTAACATAACTATTCGTTTTTACAAATGCTTGTGCTCTCCAAAGATGCGCTTGAAGGCATAATCATTCTTGGGGTCTAATAGTGAGGCATCAACTTATTTTTATACGATAAAACATAGCGACAAAAGTAATCAGAAAAATGGAAATCCGGAACAGTTGAGATTTGATTGACCCTGTCAGGTCATTTACATACGTATACCACCACTGTCAGGGTCAAGACCGCTGACAGGGTCAACGAAGACGAAAAGATTACTTATTTATTTGAGCGTTGTCAGGCCGACCCGATCACACCATATATTAATGCGATCTCGCAGTCAATTGTTTCTTCAGTTCTTCGATGAGTTTGTCCTTGTCTTCAAGGGCTTTATCTTTGTCTTCGATGATTTTGAGCTGTTTTTTATCCCTTTCTTCATACTCTTCAAGCGTCTGGTCGACCCTTATATGATCCCAGTAGTAGTCATAGACTTCCAGTTCTTCGCGGGTGAAGGCGCCTTCCTCGCATATTTCCGCAGCCATGCGGATCGTGTCGTTTTCCGCCAGTTCGCGGTCGAGGGTGCTGTAATAGCTCGTCTCTTTCAGGAAGCGAAGCCACAAGACTGCCATCCGCTTCTTCTCCACCGTCCAACCCTGCCGGGAGCGGATTTTACGAACCAGATCCTCCGTCTCCAGGTCTACTACGATAAAGTTCAGTCCTTCCAGAATCCGGCTGGGATTTTCGATGTCGGCTACCTGATAGATGTACATCCATCGCTCCTCATCTTTGTGCGGAAACTTGCTGTTCACGATCGCCAGCGTATAGACCGGCTGCAGGGAGGAAAACGTCCTGGACGGCTCGTCGGGTACGGCCTTGTCCGCCTGCTTGACCAGCGCCTGCGCCGCATTGAAGACCATCCGTTTCGTAAAGGCGGAACTCCAGTACATCTGCATCTCCACGATGAACCGCCGTCCGGTAGCGTCCATGCATTTGACGTCCACGATTGAATCTTTGCCCAGGGGCGTGCGCGGAGCATGTTCCGGCGACAGGTATTCGATCTCGACGATCCGGTTGGGTTCCTCCAGCGGCAGCAGACTGTTGAGCAGGCTGATGCACAAATGCTTGTGCTCTCCAAAGATGCGCTTAAAGGCATAATCATTTTTGGGGTCTAAATAGTGAGGCATAAACTTATTTTTATACGGTGAAACATAGCGACAAAAGTAATCAGAAAAATGGAAATCCGAGGGTAGTTAATACGATATGGGTGCAAATCAAATTGTCGCGTTGAGGATATGAGGTTTCGCATGATGAATCTCCTACGGAGATTTGTCGATGTCCTCCGCATTGATTCTATTGATATGAATGCCCTGACGGGCAAAGCGTGCACGGAATGTTTCGTGCCTGCGATCGGATGGGTTTCGCGCGCTACCCTAAAAACTCGGTATTCGGAAAATTCGGAAAGCCCGCAAAATAATAGCAAGGATCAACGGTATTAACGACGGATGGAGCGGTTGCGGCAGGAACGCCCATGTAACCAGTAGCAACATGGCAATAATAGCTGTGGCCAGGAAGTAATAGCGGACGAAACGGCTCCGCCGCCCGGACAGCAGGAAAAATGCCAGCGCCAAGTGTGCAGGCAACGCCCAGATGATGTTCAGGTTGTTTTGCGTATTGGTGTGATCGGTAAAAAACCACAGGAAAGCCACCAGTAAGCCAACGATCCCTACGGTAAGGAAAAGTACAAAATCAAAAATCCTTGACCCTTTCCGCACATAAGAGAAAAGCAATGCAAGCGCCAGCATCAGGCAGCAAACCACTGTCGGGGTGAGGGGTCCGGGCGGCTGCACAGCCGGCTGGTCGGGAACAAAAACCTTTTTCGTTTCCTTCACAATCGGACGCCCGTGATACAGTACCTTCGCGAAAGCATCAAACATATAATCGGGCAGGAAGGCCTGCTCGAAAGTACCGGTTTTCTGATCGGTAGGCAATCCCAGTGCGATATCGATCACGAACCGTCCCCACGGACGACCCTTCAGGTAAATGTGGATCAAATCGCGGTAAGTAGGCGATCCCTCCGATGTGGGAAGCTCCATGCCCCGGTAGGTTTGCTGCACCAGGTCGCGGATGCGGGTTGCGCAATTATCCAGAAAGAAATGGTAGCGGTAATAGCAATTCTCAGGCTTGCTGTTATTTTCGAGAAACTGTACCATAAACACGGTTTGCGCAGAATCTAAGGCAAAGACCTGTTCGCGCACAGCACGATTCTCGTATATATAACCGGCCATGAACCGGTCGCAAGTGGTGACGCTTAACCGGTAATTCATGCGGCCACGGGCAAAATTGGCGTAAAAATTCGGCTGGTCGAAATCGAACGTTCCGTAGTTGTACACCATGTCATAGCCCAACGAATCGATCCTGACCCGTACTGCGCTATGCCCCCATGCGGCAAAAAGTTCATTGCCCGGCGCCGCCGTCAATAAACTAATGCGTATTTGCGATGGATGAATGTTTTGGGCGGATAAAATATTGGAAAGAATTGTAAAGCAACTCATCCAAACAAAAAGTACCTTTTTCATCGGAGCCAAAATAAGGAATGATACACAAAATCCCTACATATCATTACATACAGGGAAAATAATGTAAAAGTTCTTTCAGGACGACCTGACAGTGACCTGTCCGGTTTTTCAACCCCGGACAGGCCGCTGTACATATTACCCGTTCGTAAACGCCTCGTATTCGTCTGCCGACATCAGCCCATCCAAATCGGCAGGGTTGGTTAGCCGGATTCGGATCATCCACCCGCCGACGTAAGGATCTTTATTGACCGTTTCGGGCGCAATTTCCAGCCTTGTGTTGATCGAAAGGACTGTTCCGCCCACAGGCATGAACAAGTCGGAAACGGTTTTTACAGCTTCCACGGCGCCGAATTTTTCGCCTGCGGCTAACGTCTCGCCCTCCGTGTAAATGTCGATAAATACAATATCGCCTAATTCTTTCTGGGCAAAGCCGGTTATACCGATGACGCCTTCGTTGCCTTCCATGCGTATCCACTCATGTTCGCGGGTATACTTCAAATTTTCGGGAAAATTCATGATTGATTGATTTTTATATTATACTTTGATGGTAAAAATAGCCGACAGGCTCCATACCGCCAGTCACCAACGGAGCATACCCGGCAAAGCGATTTTACAAACGATGGCGAGTAACCGGTCGTGATGACCGAAGGCGTTGTCCATTGCCTAATATTCGTCTTCATTGAAAAAGAAATCGTCTTTACTCGGATAATCAGGCCAAATGTCTTCAATACTTTCATAAATTTCACCCTCATCCTCAATTTCCTGAAGATTTTCGATCACCTCCAATGGCGCTCCCGACCTTACAGCAAAATCTATCAACTCCTCTTTAGTAGCCGGCCAAGGTGCATCTTCCAGCTTTGAAGCTAATTCTAAAGTCCAATACATATCTTAACTGTTTAATTTTTAACTGTATGCTTTTCTTTTTGGTTTGCGAAGGTAATTAAATAATTCATTAACTGACAACAGGTGTCCATTTTTTTGTGATGATGTTGAAATCTTTTGCGATTTTTCGGGACAACACAAAAAAATAGTCTGATAAACGGTTGATGAATCCGGCTACTTCCGCCGGGACATCGTAACGATCGTCCGCCAGACCGACAATTCTCCGTTCGGCGCGCCGGCAAACCGTTCGTGCCACATGGCATTGTGATGCTGCCGGATGTCCGCCCGGAAGGACGAAGCTATCCATCGGCTCCAACCCGCTATCCATTTCGTCGATACGCCGTTCCACACGCGCGGTATCGCTTGTTGCCACGCGTGGTATCTTCTTGCGTACATCGCCTTCAGCCGCCAGCGCTGACGAAACTGTCATCAGCCGGTCCAGTATCCACAACAGGAAGTCCTTGTCGAGCTCATTCTCCAGCATATCCATCAGCAAAGCCGTATGCGCCATCAATTCATCCACTGTGCCGTATGCCTCGATCCGAGGATGGTTCTTCTCCACCCGTTTGCCACCGATCAAAGCGGTCTGGCCTTTATCACCTGTTTTGGTATAAACCGTCATCTCTAATTTAATTTTAATTAACGCTTCAAAATATCTTTGGTTCACAAACTGCGCCTGTTCAGTTGCAGCCAACCCAGCAATAAACACCGGGGCCTGCCAAACATTTTGCACATTCTTCATCGCGGCGTCAATAGCGGGAATGGGCTGAAAGCCCTGCGCTCAACATAAAATCACGCTCCTGCAATTTTTTTCACAGCCACGAGTGTTCCCTGCTGTAGCGCATCATCTGTTCGGCGTAGCCTTCGGCATAGTTCAGGGTTACATCGACGATGTTGCCTTGAGCATCGGTAACAGGCTTGTATACGGGGTTCACAAAACCCTTGTACGGGGAAATGTTCAGCTTTTTGTACCGTTCCAGAATTTCCTCATGCAGCTTCGGGTCTACTTGAACGGCGTATGCTTCCACCAGTTT
>JAISDP010000106.1 GCA_031264715.1 Bacteroidales bacterium | reverse complement strand
GGGCGCTGTTGCCACCCATTCGGTCACGCTTCCGTTGTTACAGGAGGCGAAGCAGGCGATGGCGCAAATACTTACGATTATTTTTTTCATGTGTCGATTTGATGATGAATGATGTATTGTCTTGAGTCAACAGGCAATTGTCTTGAGTCTACTCTTTTCCATACTTCGCAAACTGCCCGGCAATATCTGCTGTTTTGTGGTCGCCGGCATGGATCAGCGCCCTGTAACGCAAAGTTATCTTTTCGCCTTTACGCAAATGGATACTTTCGGCATTGTTTGGCGGCCAATACATGGGTGTGGGTGAAATGAAGCCATAGTCGCGGGTGAACCACGGGGATGGATACTCCACATTAGAAGGATGCTGCAGGATGGCGATGCCTTCGATGGTGTTACCACGCTTACCGTAGAAATCAATCCAGGCCGACGGCTTGCCAAATGTAGCTTTTTCACCCTGGTCACCTTCGGCATTGACCATTACGCCGCCGTTCTTTACGCTGATGTCAACAGCCGTGCGTGCACTGAACAGCGAATGGTTGGTTTTCTGAATTACCACATCCATCAGGGTTTCAACGGTCACTTCGAAGTCGATCTGTCGCATATCCTTTGATGGAGCGGTGATGGTGATTTTACGCGTATCCTTCACAGGCATATCGGCGCCGGGACGTTGCCAGGTACATTCGTCGATAATTACCACACGGCTGCCCTGTTCCATTATCCTGGCGCCCCTGGATACGATTTGTCCCCGTTCGAGACCTTCCTGCCAATAGTTGCCGCCATTAACACGGTCGCACCCGAAAAATAACGAACTGTGATGCGGGTATTCGCCATTGCGCATGGAGGTGACGCTGCCATCCGTGACCGGCCCGTTGACAGGAAAGAAAAACGGGTATTTTTCCTCAATAGAGAAAATGTAACTGGTAAAAAACCGGTTGTCAATGGTCACATCTATTTTTGAGCCATTGTGAATTGCCTTTATTTCCGCAGCGGAAACCGTTTGCATAAAAGCTGCTGAAAAAAAGGCTGCGATAACCCAAACATTAATTTTCTTCATATCGATTGGCTTTGAAGATTAAAAATTCAAAAATAGAACATTCCATGCGTATTTTGCCCTGTAAGCTAATTATTTTTGAAAGATTTGAGGATATTTCCGGATAAAATATACCGGCGTACAACTCCATGCATGGCAATAGCTGTTGACAGGAAAGAATTTGTAGGGTGAGAGAAAATCATTGTTGGGGTCGTACACTTCCCAGAAGGTATCCGCACCTTTTTGCACCATGCCGCCCCAGTATTTCACCAGGTAATCTTTGGCTTCCTGCTCCAGCCCGCAGGCAATCAGCGCTTCGATCATATAATGTGTGCCATACGGCGAACCGGGGTATACGGCATCCGGTGTTGCCATAGCGTTTTTCAACGCTTTTTGGGCCTCCTTGGGGGTAAATATGCCGCCTAAAGTCATCCATACCTGCGACAAGTATGAAACCTGTTTGTTGGGGCCACTCACCACTAAGCCACGTTTGCTGTCGTAGAGGTTTTGGCGGGCTACCCGGATCATCTTTTTGGTTAGACCCGGCAAATCGGCCACTTCCTTTTCTTTACCAAGCATTTTAGCCAATTCATAAGTGTCATTGAAGGTTTTTACGAACAATCCCTGCAAAGGAGCCTGCTTGTTCAAGCCATCGCGCCAGTCGAAAAAAATCCAGACAGGTTTCTCATTGTACATCAGGTCATCGCCGATGTATGTTTTTGCCACTTCCACCTGTTTGGCGGCTACAGGCCATAAGTCGAATGCTGTTTCACGGTCGCCGGTGGTTTTCAGGTAATCCAGCAAAGCCACATTCCAAAGCAAAGCATAATCGAGGATATGTTGTCTCGTTTGCGGATGCGGTTTGGGCGTTTCAAACACGGTAGCATGCAGAAATCCGCTGGGAGCAGCCAGCCCTGCAAGCATGTATAAGCACCGTTTGGTGAGATCATGATTTTTGTACGAATAGGTATTGGCCAATGCTTCGAGGTACAAATCGCCGATCCACAGGCGCATATCGCGTTTGGGGCCATCCTCATATACGGTTTGCATGCACTCCCTGAGTGTTGCCAGGCCTACGCGGTCAATATCAGCAATCGCCTGCGGGGTACCCTGTGCAAGCGGTGCGGCTGTACCGGTTACCGATGTCACGGCTTTCACCTCCATTCCCGAAATCTTGAAATCAAACGATGAATGTGCCAGCAATTCGATCTTCACATAACGGAAGGACAATCGCCTCGGGATGGTAATGCTGTTGGGAATGCAGTCGATGGTGACAATCTCGTCCTGCAACCAGGCACGACTCAGACCACCCGGATATGGATCGAACGGGGTAGCCAACTCAGCGGGCACTTCGCCAAAGGTAAACTTTACGCGTACGGGAGCATCCGAATCGGCATTGCCTGCCAGGTTAAAATGGCAGGAAAAATGCCCGGTAAGGTGTTCTCCGAAATCAACAACTACGCCCGATTGCTTTTTCAGCGAACTTGTGTAGAGCGTATTGATATCGCCTGCTGCAGATGCCTCCCAGCCCTGGAAGGCATCCTCATTTTTATTCAGCGATACTAACCGTTGCGGCGTTTTGACCGTTTCGGATAATTTCGGCTTACATGCTTCGGCTTTCCGAAGCCATTCGGCGCGTTGCGCAGGGCTGAATGTATCCTGGCCGGAACAGGGTAACAGTATAAATAATAAGACCGGTAAAAATAGAATGGGTTTCATGAATTTATGTTATTTGTATTATTTGTATTATTTATCCTTTCATCATTCTCGCAAAATTCTCATAGAAATGGACAACAGTTTCTATTCCATTGAAAAGGCTGGATAATGGGAAGTTTTCGTTGGGCGAATGAATGGCGTCGCTATCCAACCCGAACCCCATCAGTATGGATTTGATGCCCAATACTCTCTCGAAAGTGGCGATTATCGGAATACTTCCGCCGCTATATACAGGTATCGGGCGTTTGCCAAATACTGTTTCCAGCGCTTTTGCAGCTGCCCGGAAGGCCGTCGAATCGGTCGGCGATACATAAGCCTGTCCGCCATGAAGGTTGGTAACTTTTACTTTCACACAATCGGGCGCAATGGACAGGAAATGTTCCGTAAACAGCCTGGCAATCTTTTCGTGATCCTGGTTGGCAACCAGTCGCATAGATATTTTCGCGTAAGCTTTTGACGGGATCACGGTTTTGGCGCCTTCGCCCGTGTAGCCGCCCCAGATACCGCATACATCGAGCGTTGGCCTGATACCGGTACGTTCGAGCGTGGTGTAGCCGTCTTCACCGCACAGTTCGTTGATGTCGAGTGACTGCCTGTACTTGTTGAGGTCGAACGGCGCTTTGTTGAGCTCGGCGCGGCCAGCTTCGCTCAGCGCTGTAACGTCGTCGTAGAACCCTTTAACGGTGACACGACCTTTCGCGTCGTGCAGCGATGCGATCATTTGCGCCAATATGTTGATGGGATTGGCTACTGCTCCGCCGAAAATTCCCGAATGTAGGTCGCGACTGGCGCCGGTAACTTCCACTTCGAGATAAGCGATACCGCGCAAGCCGCAGGTAATCGAAGGCGTATCCGGCCCGACCATCATTGTATCCGACACCAGTATCACATCGGCGCTCAACATTTCTTTCTTTTCGACACACCAGGCCGCCAGCGCTGCCGATCCGATTTCTTCCTCGCCTTCGATCATGAATTTGACATTGCAGGGCAACGTGTTGTTTTGCGCAAGATACTCAAACGCTTTAGCATGGATAAAACTTTGCCCCTTGTCGTCGTCGGCGCCGCGGGCAAATATTTTCCCGTCGCGAATTTCCGGTTCGAAAGGCTGGCTATTCCATAAATCAACCGGATCGACGGGCATCACATCATAGTGCCCGTATACCAATACTACAGGTAAACCCGGATTAATTATTTTCTCGCCATATACTATCGGGTTACCGGTAGTGGGCATCAGTTCCACCTTGTCTGCACCGGCTTTCAGAAGCAATTGCGCCCAGTAATCCGCTGCTTTTACCATATCAGGCTTGTGTTTCTCCTCCGAACTGATCGAGGGGATGCGGATCAGCCCGAATAATTCGTCTAAAAAACGTTGTCGGTTTGTTTCGATGAACTGTTTGATATCTTGCATGATGATTATAGATGATATGAATGTGGTAAAAATACGAAAAAAATCACACCGGGATATTATTATTTATTTTTTGAGGCGTTATGAAAAATAAAGCTTTTCGAAAAGACCTGGAACTACACAATCGTTATTTTCAATGATTCAACCGGTTCGAGCTGCTTTTTCATTTGCCCGGCCAGGCTTTTCCGCACTTTTACACTCATGGTGCAATCCAGGTTAAAATCCTGCCCGTAATATTCCAGGTTCATACCCTTCACCACTTTCAATACCCTGTTCATATCCGGGTAACCGAATGTGAATGTATATGTTTCGGTAACTGTACCCGTTATTATTTCTGCATTAGCCAGCGCATCGGCTGTCGCCAGCCTGTAGGCCTGTACCAGGCCGCCCACTCCCAGCAGTATCCCGCCAAAATAGCGGACTACTACCACCAGGACATTGGTCACATCATGAGCCACCAACTGCCCGAGAATGGGCTTACCTGCCGAATTAGCAGGTTCGCCGTCGTCGTTGGCGCGATACCGTTCGCCATCGGCTCCCAGGCGGTAAGCATAACAGCAATGACGTGCATCAAAGTATTTTTTACGCAGGTTGTCGACTTTTTCCTTTACTTCCTCTTCGCTGTCCACCGGGTAGGCAAAAGCCAGGAACTTACTGCCTTTGTCCTTATATATCCCTTCGGATGCGGAAGCTATGGTTGAGAATGAATCCAATCAATTATTGGATTGTGGTAAACAATGCCCGTTTCAATTCTGTTTTTTGGTTCCTGCTCAGAAGCGTCAACGATATGGACGGATATTTGGCTACGCCCTTTTCAGTTTTCTGATACAGCACCAGCGATTCTTTCTTATTGAAAAAACCCGTTGTAATGTCATATTTCATCAGGCTCGTCTTGGCTATTTCAATTGTCTTGGGTCTTCCATAAAAATTTCGTAACGAATAAAACCTGAATACCAGATTCTTATTGTTACTCGAAAAATAGAAATAGGTATACTCCATCATATACTGGAACCAGTATAACGCCAGGAATATAACAGACAGTCCTGCACATATAAGTATCTTGACCGTTTTATCGACGGGTAAGAAGGCGACAATTGTTACCACCAGTACCAGGTAGACAGCGATCGCAAAAGTTTTGGTTCGCCACAGTGTTGTTGCTTCTTCTTTAGTATCTATAATCATAATGAAAACTTACAGGTCTTTATTACCGTTTCTTATCCGAAGAAAGTTCCGACACGTTTTGCCTGCTTGATCAGGAAATGATCATGCGGAACCAGGCGGAGCTTTCCCCCTACCTCTTTTAACGGAACGGAAGTCATTTCATTGTGATGAAGGGCTACCATTTTTCCAAAGTCCTGCTGATTGATCAGCGACGCTGCATATGTGCCCATACGGGTAGCAATGATGCGGTCGAGCGGCGACGGGCTGCCTCCGCGCAAGGTATAACCCGGCACAGTGACCCGCGTCTCTATTTTGGTTTCTTTTTCAATCTGTTCGGCAATATAAGCGCCGGCCGGCATCCCTTCCTTTTTCCCGGTCTTGATCCCTTCGGCCACTACCACAATCGAATAAGGCTTCCCCTTGCGCGACCTCTCCATCAGAACCTCGTTCACCTTATTAATATTATAATCCAGTTCGGGGATCAGGATCACATCACCGCCGCCGGCAATGCCCGCATAAAGCGTTATCCAGCCGGCATGATGCCCCATCAGTTCGATCACCATCACCCGCTTGTGCGAATTAGCTGTAGAATGTAACCTGTCGATCGCCTCGGTAGCAATATTCACTGCCGTATCGAATCCGAAAGTAACATCAGTACCCCACACATCGTTGTCGATGGTTTTGGGTATACCTACCACGTTGAGCCCTATTCCCGAAAGCTGGGCGGCTGTTTTCTGCGTACCGTTCCCGCCTACACACACCAGGCAGTCAATTCCCATCTTGGCACAGTTCTGCTTGATCATCTGCGGTTTGTCGGCAATCAGGTCTCCTTCCTTCTTCTTGAAGGGTTTCTCGCGTGAAGTACCCAGGATGGTGCCTCCCAGGGTGAGGATGCCCGAAAGTTGCCGTTCGTCTAATTGAATATAGTCATTGAACATCAACCCCGAAAAGCCGTCGAGTACCCCAATGACTTCCATTCCGTATGTCATGGCTGCTTTCCCCACACCCCGTATGGTTGCATTGATGCCGGGACAATCGCCTCCTGATGATAAGATTCCTATTTTCATTTGTTGGTTGTTTTTACCATTGATTAATTCCTTCTTTGTTGGTTATCACATGCTTATTACACCATTTTGCAGGATTGATCATTGACAAAGGTAATAAAAAACAAAAAACAAAACTCGATAACTTTCTTTGCGTGACTTTACAGCAGTTGTTGCGTTACATTGTTTTCCCGGATAAAGAAATGCAATTCCAAACAAAAAAATTATCTTTGCGACCCAATTAAAAATCAAGAATCTAAAAATGGAACTTCCTTCGAAGTACGACCCAAAAGCCACTGAGGATAAATGGTACGCCTGGTGGATGCAA